>JAISTN010000228.1 GCA_031272565.1 Bifidobacteriaceae bacterium | reverse complement strand
CAGTGGCCACCTGGGACCTGGACCCGGGTGGCCAACCCCCGGGCGAAGCGAGTCGTCAGGCGGGGACGGGTCCCGGGTGACGAACCAGGGGCCGGCCGGACCCTGGACGTGGCCGCCTTGGACCTGGACCCGGGTGGCCAACCCAGGCTGGCGGTGGCTCTGGCTATGGGATCTCGGTGGCGCCCCACTCCACGGCCACAAAGCCGGTGCGCTGCGGGGTGGTGAAGGTCTGGGGCGTGACCTCAATCGGTTCGTTCAGCGCCTTGAAGACGGCCCGCACCCGGATCAGCGTTTCGGGCTGCGGGGTGATAGTCAGAGTTTGGTTCTGGTCGATCTCGGCCGCCGTCTCGAAGCGCACGTAGGTGTAGGCGTTGTCCTGCCAGCGCGGCAGCCAGTAGACAATGAACTCTTGGGCCTCATGCGGGCTGAGGCCCAGTTTGGGCAGCGTTTCCTCCAGGAAGGCGGCGGTCTGGTCGCCCGGCACCACGAAGCCGGTGCCGGTCACCTCGGCTGGCCTGGCGCGGCGGGCTTCGTAGTACAGCGAATACAGTTCCAGACCGGTGCCCACCTGGGTCAGGTCGCCGTCCGGCTGTGCCACCACTTCCCAGCCGTCGCCGTAGGCCGGGTACTGCGCGGTCAGGGCCTCGGGATTGGACAGCTTGACCGAGACGCGGGTTTCCTCGGTGGGGTACAGGTAAAGGATCGGCTTGACGTCTTCGCCCTCGCGGACACAGCCGCGGTAGCACTGTTCGCAGTCGCCCTGGTCAACCCAGTAGTAGCCTTCGCCACACTGGCCGTCATCGGTGTCGTCATCGTCATCCGCCGGGTCGGACTCGGTCGTTTCATCGGTTGGTGTGGACGTGGCGCTGTCCGCCGGGGTCACGCTGTCCTCATCCGGCCGGGTCAAGGCCCAGGCGGCGAAGCCCGCAGCCGAGGCCACCACCGCACCGGCCATCACCAAGACCCACAGGCGCCAGCCGCGGCTGCGCGGCGGCTGGGGAATGGGTAGGTCAGGTTGACCGGCGGTGAAAGCGGATTCGGGTGGCGGGAAGCCCAGTTCATCGGTGGGGTACTGGTAAGGCCGCAGTGGTGGGGTCGAATAGGGGTTGGGATATGGGTTTTGATAGGGCGTGGGTCCTGGCCGGGGCCCAGGCCCGGCGCCGGGGGAAGCCGCAGGCTGGCCATTAGAGGAAGGCCGGTTCGCAGCGGGAGGCACTCCAGACCCGGCAGGGGGGTCACTCATGGTGATAACGCTAACATTCCGGTTCGTCGCCGCCAAGCGAACGGCCGGCTCCCGCCCGCTGCCATGGCCCCGGCCCTGAGACTGGCCCGGGCACCGGTTCCGCGGCCGGGCCTAGGTGCGCGCCTGGCAAAACGAACGGGTGGGACGGCCCCAAGGGCCGCCCCACCCGTCCGGTGGACCTATTGGGCAGCGGGTTCGGGTTCCGCCTCGGAGTCACTCAAGGTGACCATGCCGGGCTTCCACCAGTCGGTGTCGGTGATGCCGACATCGGCTGCAATGAAGGACGGATCCTTGCCCGCCTTGCGCTGGGCGTAGAAGTCCTTGATCACAACCCGGGCGCGCGGTGCCAATAGCAAGATCGCCACCAAGTTGATGATCGCCATGATCGCCATCAGGAAGTCGGCCGTATTCCAAGCCAGGTCGTAGCCTTGGATGGCGCCAAAGCAGACCACGGCCACCACCAAGGCACGGAAGATGTGCAGGTTAGACCGCCGCTTCAAGATGAAGAACATGTTGGACTCGGTGTAGTAGTAGTTGCCGATGATCGAACTGAAGGCGAACAGCAGCACGGAGATGGTCAAGATGAGCTGGCCCACATCGCCCAGGTTCAGCTTGACCGCGTCTTGGACCAGGGCCATGTCCTTGGCGTCCTTGTTCCAGAAGTCCACACCGGAGGTCAACACCACCAGCGCCGTGGTGGTGCAGATCACCATGGTGTCGATGAAGACGGACAGCATCTGGACCAGGCCCTGCTTGACCGGGTGCGAGGTGTCGGCCGAGGCGGCCGCGTTGGGGGCTGACCCCATGCCCGCCTCGTTTGAGAACAGGCCGCGCTTGATGCCCCACATGATGGCCGAGCCCATAAAGCCGCCGGCCCCCGCCTTGAAGTTGAAGATGTTGCCAAAAATGTCGCTGAACGCCTGCGGGATTTCACCGGCGTTCTTCATGATGATGACGGCGCCCATGGCCAGGTACAGCACGGCCATGATGGGCACCAGCACTGACGTGACCCAGCCGATGGCCTTCTGGCCCATGTAAATGGTGACGCCGGTCAGGATGGCCAGCACCACGCCGATGATGACATGGACCAGGGTCTGGCTGCTTTCCGCCACATAGGCGTCGGTCACACCCGAGATCTTGTTGGCCTGCAAGCCGTTGAAGCCCCAGGCGTAGCAGGCAATCAGGGCGATAGCGAAAATGATGCCCATCCAGCGCTGCTTCAAAGCCCGCTGCATGTAGAAGGACGGACCGCCGCGGAACTCCCGGCCCATCTTCTGCTTGTAGACCTGGGCCAGCGTCGATTCGACCAGGGCCGAGGCGGCGCCCAATGACGCCATCAGCCACATCCAGAAGACCGCACCGGGGCCGCCGGCAATGATGGCCGCGGTGACACCCGCAATGTTGCCGGTGCCGACACGCGAGGCCGTCGAGATCATCAAGGCCTGGAACGGGGAGACCGCCGTGTCGGTAGTGGCTTTCTCCTTGATGGTCTTGAGGGAGGTGACGAACAGGCGCACCTGCGCGCCGCCACCCAGCCAAGTGAATAGAACTCCCGCGATCACCAACAGCGGGATCGCGATATAGGTGAACAGGTAGCCCTGCCAGTCACCGAAAAAGTTGGACAAACCATCCACAAACCCGTCGGCCAGGATGTCTACGGAATTGCCCGTCATGAAACCACCGCCCTTTCGCTTGCCTGTCACCAGGCCATAGTTTCTCCGTCGCAGCGAGGGGCGTGTGGCGCCGTCGCCGCATGATGCCAGCAGGGTACAGGTTGCGGAGGCGGAAAACCTGGCCCTTTGGTCCGCCGTTCGCGCACGGCGGCGGCGGTATCACGCCCGGGTGCGGGCACGCGAAATACACCCGCTGTCAAATCGGCCTGGGTGGTGCCCGATGCCGGGTGGTCGACTACCGCAGGTCTCTCCGCTTCCTTCATCGGGGCCGAGAACTACCAAGAGTCTCGCCGCTGGACCCGGGCGGCCACTCCCGCGGAGGGAGAGTGGTCATCCGGCACCAGGCCACCCCGCAGTTGCCTGGGATCTTAGGGCAGGTGCCCCTCCCGGCCGATTGGCGCGTAGCGACCCCGGGTCAGCCGCAGCAGATCGGCCGGGGCCAGGCGCACCTGCAGGCCGCGCGCCCCGGCCGAAACGGTCACCTGCTCCAGCCCCTGGGCGGTGGCGTCGATCACGGTGGGGCTGGCGGTCTTTTGGCCCAGGGGCGAAATGCCACCTACCACGTAGCCGGTGGCACGTTCGGCATCGGGCACCGGGGCCATCTCCGCCTTCTTCCCGCCCACCGCCTTGGCCAATGCCTTCAGGTCCAGATGGCCAGACACGGGCACGATGGCGCAGGTCAACTGGCCGTCCACCCGGGCCATCAGCGTCTTGAAGACGGTCGCAGGGTCCAGACCCAGGGCGCTGGCGGCCGTCAGCCCGTAGCCGCCGTCGCCGTGCGGCTCCGCCTGGTAGGTCATGACCTCGAACGCCACCCCGGCCCGGTCCAGCGCCACCAGGGCGGGCGTGCCGCGCGGGCCGCCAGCGCTAGCCTTCTTCTTCGCCAAGGCTCATCAACTCCTCCCATTCGTCCAGCAGGCTGGAATCGGTCTCCCGGATGACCTCACCGAGCCAGTCCGTGATGTCGCCCAGAGCCTCCCGCACGGCCAGCGGTGCCGACCGGGTCAAGGCCCGGTGGGCGTCGCTCAGGTAGCGCAGCAGCAGGCCCTCC
>JAISTN010000131.1 GCA_031272565.1 Bifidobacteriaceae bacterium | reverse complement strand
CCAGTGGCGGACGCCCACGCGCCCGATGTCGCCGTGCTGGGTCGCGGTAACAACTGCGCCTTCACCACGTCCGATGGCGCCCTGCGCCCCGGCCACGACATCTTCAACCAATACTGACCGGCGGCAAGAGTCCACCCTGGCAGAGGGCTACACCACCAACTGACCTACCTCAAATCACGTGCCGGCTCAGTTAGGCCAGGTCCGCAGCGCCAGGGCATCGTCCCAGAACAGACGCTCAAGGCGGCAGGCGGTCGCAAAGATCCCGTTCAGTCCGTCAAGGGCGGGTTGGTTCAGCGCCGCGTACCGAACATCAAGCTGCCCGATCATCCCCTCCACCATGGTGTGGTACTCGGCTGAGGCGAAGAAGCTAATCCAGCCGTGATACACCGGGTGCGGTTGAGCGCCCGGCGCCCAGCGAGCCCCGATCTCCCCATAGCTCCAAGCGCACGGCAGGATGGCAGTGGCCACCGCCAGCGGATCCCCGCTGTGCCCCTGGGCCAGCAGCCAGTTCGTGTAGGCCACGGTGGCCGGGGCCGCCACCGTCCGCGCCGCGACAGGCCCTGGCCCATCCGGACACAGCGCCTCAATGGCTTGGAGCAGCTCCCGGTTGGTGGCGATCTCGGTGTCCAGAATGTTGGCCAAGTCAGCCGCGAACCAACGCATCATCGCCAGGTCCTTGGATGCCGCCACCCCAAGGGCCAGCACCTTGGCGTACTCGTGTAGGTAGAGCAGGTTTTGGCTGATGTAGTACCGGAACACGGTGGGCGGCAGGGTCGCTGCAGCCATGGCAGCGGGGAACGGATGGTCGATCAGGTGGTCCCACAAGGCTTGGTTGGACGTCCTCATGGCTTGGCTGGCTGAACTGGGCATGGCGCCAGGCTAGGCCAAACCACCAGCCATTTCACCGGATTGGCAGTCACCTGGATAGAAATGTTACGCGGCGGAAAGGCCGGCGAAACGCCGCCCGGTGGCGGCGGGAGCAGTCTGGTGGCGGTTGACCTAACAAGGAGGAACCGTGCCCGGACGTGTGATTGTGACCAATGGTTCAGTGGTGACGCTTGATGACGCCAACACCGCGTTTTTCCCCGGCCACGTGGTGACCGAAGGCAACCGCATCACCGCCGTTGGCGAAGGCCCCTACACTGGTCCGCTTGGCCCAACCGATGTCACCGTCGACGCGACTGGCCAAGTAGTCATGCCCGGCCTGGTTGACCTGCACTACCACACCGCCCTGGCCAAGGGATTCTCGGACCACCTGCCCCTGTGGGAGTACCTGGATCAGTACTGGTACCCGCTGATTCGCCAGTTGGACGATGACGCGGCCTACTGGGCGGCCATGGTCTCGTACGCGGAATCGCTGCGGGGCGGGGTGACCACGGTCAATGACATGTACCGGAAAGTGCCGTCCCTGGCCCAGGCGGCGGCCCGGATCGGCATCCGAGCCGTGCTGTCGAACGACATCGTGTCGCCGCAGAACAACATCGACACCATTGATGACAACCGCGAGGCTTACCGCCTGGCCCATGGCGCCGGCGATGGCCGGGTTGAGGTGTACGTTGGCTTCGAGTGGCTGCCGTTGGGCGATGCCGACCTGTTGGCCCAGGTAAGAGCCCTAGCCAACGAACTGGGCACCGGCATCCACATACACTTGAATGAGTCGTTGACCGAGGTTGAAGACGCCCTCAAGCGCTTCGGCAAGCGCCCCGCCCAGTTGGCCGGCGAACAGGGGGTGCTGGGGTCAGACTGCGTGGCGGCCCACTGCGTCTGGTTGGACGATGACGAGATCGCCACCATGGCGGCCACCGGCACTTCGATCTCGCACAACCCCAGTTCCAACGCCAAACTGGGTAACGGTGTGGCCCGCCTGCCCGAGATGCTGGCGGCTGGCATCAACGTTGGCGTGGGTCACGACGCGGCTGAATGCAACAACTCACGCGACCTGTTCCAGGTGATGAAGTTTGCGGGCACCATCCACCGGGCGGTGCGTCAAGACTCTTCATTGACGCCGGCCGAACAGGTGGTCCGGATGGCAACACGGAACGGCTCACGCGCCCTGCACCACGAAACCGGGTCCCTGGAAGTGGGCAAGGTGGCTGATCTGATCGTCATCGAGACCAGGCTGCCCGAAATGACGCCGTTGATCCCAGGCAATCTAGAACACATTTACTCCCACCTGGTGTATGCGGCCAACGCTTCAATGGTGACCACCACCATCGTGGACGGACGCATCGTGATGCGTGACCGCAAACTCACCTTCGCAGATGAAGCCGAGGTGGTGGCGAAAGCCAACGAGGCCTTCCTGCGGGTGCTGAGGCGCATCGAAGGCTAGGTACACCGTGCTACTGGCCCTCGCCGATACTCCCGCCGCGGGCCTAACTCCGCCCCAATCCTGGGCCGAACTGGTGGAGGCGTACTCGGTTGAAACTCCTTGTCTTGCCCTCCTGGCCCAGTTGCGCTGGCCTAACGGCTTTGTTTGTCCCCTTTGTGGGCGGGCTTCGGCTACCAACCTGCGCGAAGGCGTGGCGCGTTGCCTGAATTGCCGGCGCCGGGTCACGGTCACCACCGGCACGGTGATGCACGGCACCAAGGCGCCGTTGAGTGCCTGGCTGGCCGCCGCCTGGTTGGCCACCGAGCCTGGCCGGGGCGTCTCCGCCCGAGAAGTGCAACAGCGGGCTTCGATCTACAGCTACCAGACTGCTTGGATGCTGCTGCACCGGCTCCGTTTGGCGCTCAGTGCCACCGTCCAAGCCACCAAACTGAGCGGCGAAGTCAGTGTCGATGAGGTGCTGTTAGGCCGCCGTAGTGCCGGTGTTCCAGGCCGGGGTGTGCTGGGCCAACGCCTGGTCGCAGTGGCGGTCGAAATGAGCCATGGCGAGCCGGGACGGGTCCGCTTTGGGTTGTTACCCGACGCCGCGCCATCGTCCTTGCGTGGCTTTTTCCGCCGCTGCATCGAAGCCGGTTCGGTGGTGGTGTCGGATACTTGGGCCGCTTATCCGCCGGCTTGTGCCGGGCTGACCGGCCACCGGGTGGTGGACGATGCCGCGGCGGGCGGCCGGGTCTGCCCGCCGGGCGTGGCGCCCATTGTGCGGCAGCTAAACGAGTGGCTGGTGCGTACCCACCAGGCTTCGGTGGGGGTGAAGCACTTGCAGCGCTACCTGGACGAATTCGCCTTCCGGTTTGACCATCGTGACGATCCACCCGGGCAGGCCTTCATGGCCGCCCTGGCCGCCTTGATGGCGGCGCCTCCGGCTTCCTACCAGGAGTTGATGGGCGATGTCGTGGCGCCGCCGCAGAAGCCAGACAGGTGATCAAGGCCGGCTTGGCAGCGAACGCGATAGGCCTGTTACGCCCGTGTAGCCGCGGGGAAACGGTTTGGCCAGCGCGGACTGACAGGTTGGTATTGGGCGTGGCGGCTTCCGCCTACCCGGCCGGCCGACGGCCTCAATCCCTAAGGAGACATCATGTCAAGGCAACGGCAGTGGAAGACAAAGGGTGCCGCAGTATTGGCAGCAGCGGCCATGGTATTGGTGACGGGTTGCGGCTCGGACAAGGAGTCCAGTGATGACAAGGTCAGCGGCGAGGCGACAGGGACTGACGGTGTCACGGTGGAGGCGGCCGAACTGACCCAGGTCAAGTTTGTCTTGGACTGGACGCCGAACACCAACCACACCGGCCTTTATGTGGCCATTGCCAAGGGCTACTTCGAGGCGGCCGGCATTGAGGTCGAGATCTTGCCCTACTCCAGCACCTCGGCCGATACTTTGGTGTCAACCGGCCAGGCGGATTTCGGCGTCAGCGCCGAAGACAATGTGCTGTTTGCCCGCTCCACTGGGGCTGAAGTGGTGTCCGTCTTCGCCGTGCTGCAGCACTGGGTGACGGCCATCGGTGTGGCGGCTGACAGGGACGACATTCAGAGCCCCAAAGACCTGGACGGCCTGACCTACGCCGGTTTCGGCCTACCCGGTGAAGCCGAGCGGGTGGCGCAGATCATCCGCAACGATGGTGGTGCGGGCGACATCGAGATCGTCACGCTGGGTACCTCCGCCTACGAAGCGGTCTATTCGGGCGATGCCGACATGGCCGAACCGTTCATGACCTGGGAAGGTATTGAGGCCGAACTGCGTGGTACGCCCATGAAGTTCTTCCCCTATGCCGACTATGGCTTCCCTGATTGCTACAACGTGGTCATCACCGCCAACCCGTCGTGGTTAGAGTCCAACGCGGACACTGCCAAGGCGTTCCTGGGGGCGCTGCAGCAGGGCTATGAGTATGCCGCGGCCAACCCGGAAGAGTCCGGACAGATTCTGATTGACGCCAATCCAGGTGTCTTCTCGGAGGAGGAGTTGGTCACCAAGAGCCAGGCTGAACTATCCGCCAACTATTTGTTAGATGCCAACGGCAAGGCCGGCACCCAGACCGCCGAACAGTGGTCTGGTTATGGTTCCTTCCTGTATGAGCAGGGTCTGTTGTCCGATGGCGAAGGCAACCCCCTCGCCGCCGAGCCTGACTGGTCCACCTACTTCACCAGCGACTACCTGCCCAGTTGATGGCGGCCGCGACGGTAACCGAGATGGCTGTGTTGCCCCCAACCATCGAAGAGGTCCAAGATGCCGCTGGCCCGCGCCGCAGGCGTGGTAAGGGCCAGCGGGCGGCCTCCCGCACTCTCGAAACAGTTGGGCCCGTGCTGCTGTTACTGGTGGTGGCGACGGTGGTGATGCAGGCGGTGGTGGACCAAGGCAACATCAGACCCGAGGTATTGCCCAGCCCCTCCCGTGTGATCCGCAGCGGCTGGGCGGCCCGCGAGGCCATCTGGCAGAACACGGTGCCAACCCTGCAGGTGACGGCCATTGGCTTTGCGGTGTCGCTGGTGGTGGGCTGGTTGTTGGCGATCATTGTCGACTTCTCGCGCTTTGCGCGCCGGGCCTTGACTCCCATCCTGGTGGCCTCTCAAACCGTCCCCATTATTGCGGTGGCGCCGTTGATGATCATTTGGTTCGGGTTCGGCTTGCTCCCCAAGGTGATCGTGGTGGCGTTGGTAACGTTCTTTCCTGTCACCATCGGCCTGATTGAAGGGTTCGACTCCACCCCCAAGGAAGCGTCTTCGCTGCTGGCGTCCATGGGAGCCGGCAAGTGGCGCACCTTCCGGTACGTGCGGCTGCCTTCGGCCATGCCTAGCTTTTTCACCTCGCTGCGCATCGGCATCACCTATGCCGTCACGGGCGCCATCTTCGCCGAATACGTGGGCGCCAAGTACGGCCTGGGTATCTACATGTCGATGCAGAAGAACTCGTTCCGCACCGACTTGGTGTTGGCGGCCGTTCTGGTGACGTCGTTGATTTCGATTCTGCTGTTCCTGTCCACCTACCTGCTGCAACGCCTGGTGATCCCCTGGTACGGGCAAGAGAAGAGGTCACAGACATGACGGTCGGTGTCGAGGTTCATGCCACCGGGACCATCCCGGTGGCCTCAGCAGCCCAGCCACCTCGCTTCGAGTTGTGGCACATCAGCAAGGGCTTTGAGACCCCGGGCGGCTTCCGGCCGGTGTTGGACGGCATCGACCTCAAGGCCACCTCGGGCTCGTTTATCTCTATCATCGGACCAAGCGGCTGCGGTAAGTCCACCTTGTTCAACGTCATGGCCGGGCTTGAACCGGCCGATGCCGGGCGGGTCTACGTGGACGGCCAAGAGGCTGGCGGCAAGCGGGAGCACTTCGGCTACATGCCGCAAAAGGACCTGCTGTTCCCGTGGCGCACCATTCTGGACAACACCACCATCGGCCTGGAGGTTCAGGGCAAACCGCGCAAAGAGGCCAGGGTCGCGGCCGCCAAGCTGTTCGAACCCTTCGGCTTGGCCGGCTTTGAGCACGCCCGGCCGTTCGAGCTGTCCGGCGGTATGCGCCAGCGGGCCGCCCTGCTGCGCACCGTGGTGCAGGAACGCGAGATCCTGCTGCTAGATGAACCGTTCGGCGCCCTGGATTCCTTGACCCGGCTCGAAATGCAGACCTGGCTGGCCGAGGTCTGGGTCAAGTACCGCTGGACCGTGGTGATGGTGACACACGATGTCCGCGAGGCGGTCTACCTGTCCGATCAAGTAGTGGTGTTGTCCGCTCGGCCCACCAAGGTGCGCCTGGTCAAGGACATCACCCTGCCCCGCCCCCGCGAAGAGGCGCTCATGGCCACACCTGAGTTTGCGGCCATCGAGCGGGAACTTCTGGAAGTGCTCCACGAGGAATCCCGCCACGCCCTGCAAACCCAGCGGGTGACGGTGTGAACGCGGGCTACCGGCCGTTATCAGCCCGGCTGTGCCAGGAAGCACGGGCCGACCTACAAGCCTGGCTGGACTTGCCGATCCCGGCCGGGATTGCGGCCGGCACCCTGCCGGTGGCCGTCTTCCGGACCTATCTGGAGCAGGACTACCACTACCTGCGCAACCTGGCGCGGGTGTACGCCAAGCTGGTGGTGGTGGCACCCGATCGGCACATTGGCGAACTGCTTGGGTTGGCTTGGTCGGTCCAAACCATCGAGATGGTGGACCAATCCGATGCTTCTGAACTGTTCGGCTGCGACTTCGCCACCTCAACCATGGACGCGCTGACCCGGTCCTACCTTGATTTCCTGCTGGAACAGGCCCAGAGCTACGCCGCTGGCCTAGTGGCCATGGTGCCCTGCACTTGGGGTTACGGCGAGGCCCTACAAGCAATCCCAACCGCCCGTGCCGGCGCCTACCGGCCATGGCTTAACACCTATTGTTCGGCCTCCTATCGCCAGATCGTGGAACGGGTCTTGGCCCTGGTCGATGACGTCGAGTTGGACTGGGATGAGGCCTGCCGCATCCTGCACACAGGTATGGCCTTCGAGGCCGATTTCTGGTCACGTCCGGCCAGCCGGCCGGCCAGTACAAGCGAATTGAGGCGAGCTGCATGACAACCACGTTGATCCGGGGCAAATACGTTGTATCGCTGGACAACCCACCCGTCATCGTGGACGGCGCCGTGTTGGTGCGTGATGACCGGATCGAAGCCGTTGGTCCCTACGAACAGTTCGCCACCACGCCGGTTGACCTGCGCCTGGGTGATGCCCATTCAATCGTGATGCCCGGTTTCATCAACGGCCACTGGCACACCGAGTGCTACACCAGCGCCGGCATGAGCGGCACCATTTTCGAGTTCACCAACCTGTTCCTGGGTGCTGGCCCCGCTGAGGTTGACGCCGAGTCGTTGGAGTTGCTGGCCACCTATGGGCTGATGGACTGCTTGAAGGGCGGCCAGACGGCCATGATTGACGCCTACTACGGCAAGACTGGCATGAAGCACTTCGGCGCCCCGGAAGTGTTGCGGGCCTACGACAAGCTGGGCCTGCGGGTGGCCTTCGCCTTGTCGTTGCGGGATCAGAACACACTGGTCCACCAGGACGATCAAGCGTTCCTGGCCCAGTTTGGAGCCCAGGTGGCGGCCGAAGTCATGGCCTCGCCGCTGGGCTACGCCTGGGACATCGACAGCGTTCTGCGGGCCTACCGAGAGCTGGGTGACGAATGGGAGGGCCGGGACGGCCGGTTCCATTTCATCCTGGCGCCGGACTGGACCCCGGCCTGTTCCGATCAGTTGCTGGTCCGGGCCAAGCGGGAGGCGGCTGAACGCGGCGCTGGCCTGACCATCCATGTGTTGGAGACCCGCTCCGAGCTGTACTGGAACTTGAAGGTCAACGGCGAACCGGCAGTGTGGAGACTTGACCGATTGGGCATATTGGGCGATGACGTGTCGTTGGGGCACTTCGTTTGGGCCACCGATGCCGACCTAGACGTCTTTTGCCAATCAGGCGCCATCGCCGTCAACAATCCGGGATCAAACCTGCGGTTGTCCTCCGGCATCAGCCGGGTGGCGGACATCCTTGACCGTGGCGGCCGGGTCTGTTTCGGTACGGACGGCATTTCCTCTACCGAGCGGGAAGACTTCTTCGCCGAACTGCGCCTGGCGCTGTTGTTGCAGCGCCGGCCCAACACCTTCACGCCCCACCGGCTGGATTCCTTGACAGTGCTGCGGGCGGCCGGTGACAACGGGGCTAGGGCGATAGGTTGGCCGGACCAGTTGGGCCGGTTGTCGCCCGGCAAGCTGGCCGACCTCTTGGTGCTCGAGGGCGGCCGGGTCTTCTTCCCACCCGGTCGCCACACCGGCATGGACCCGCTTGACGTGATCCTGGACCGGGCCGATCATACCGACCTGCGCCACGTGCTGGTGGGTGGCCGTCCAGTGTTGGTGAATGGCCGTGTGACCGGTGTCAGCGAGAAGGCCGTCCTGGACCGGCTGGTTGAACTGGGTGAAGAGGTGCTGTACGGGCCGTACCTGGAACGCACCCGGGCCGTTGAACTGGCGGGGCTGCTGGCGGCCAAGGCTGAGGCCATGTATGAGGCCTGGTACGCCGAACCGATTCTGCAACCCGCCTACGTTTACAACGCCGCCATCGGGCCGGTGCCGCCACCCGCCCGGGGTGCCTGACAACAGAGGAGACAAAGTGCGCATCGATGCCCACACCCACATCCTGTCGTTGGCCGACGATCCGGCGTTTACCGCCGCCTACGGGCATGAAGGTTCGCTTTGTATTCACCGTTCCCGGGGCGAAATGCCCTCCCATCGGCTGCCCACGGCGGCGGAGTGGGAGGAGTTGGAGAGCGCTTCGTTGGGGTTCCAGCTAATCGGCCCGGCCGAGACAATCGCGGACCATCCCAGTTTCGACAAAGTGGTAGCGCTGGCGATGAGCCCTCAGTACCTGGAGGGGCGGCTGATCGGCACGGTCGACACATCGGGCGTGACCGGGGTGGAGGGGCCGAAAACGCCGGAGCGCTGCAACGAGTACATTGCGGGCTGCCAGCGCCAAGCGCCTGATCAGATCATCGGTTTTGCCTCCGTCAACCCGGCCTTCCGCGGCCCCAAGGCGGCGGTGGCCGAACTGGGCCGCGCAGTGGAGGAGTACGGGCTGCAAGGGGTCAAGCTGTATCCGATGTACCAGCACTGGTCCCCGGCCGACCGTGACCTGGCTTTCCCGGTGTTCGGGGCAGCGCAAGACCTGGGCATACCTGTCATGGTCCACCAGGCCGGTTCTACCCGCATCGACGCCTCTCTGAACCTGGGCCGCCCAGCCCTGCTGGACGACATCGGGCGGCAGTTCCGTGACTTAACCGTGATTGTGGCCCACTGTGGCCTGCCGTGGACCGATGAGGCCATGTTCTTGCTCACCAAGCATCCGAATTTCTACGCTGAGTTGAGCTACCACATCGCCACCATCACCCGGCGTGACCTGTTCTTGTTCCTGCACCGGCTGGAGCCATTCTTTGTGCCGCTGGAAAAGATCTTCTTCGGCACCGACTATCCCGGTTTTCTCTATGATCCTGAAGCACTGCTGGCCAAACTGTTGACCGTCAACGAGGAGGCCGCCGGCCTCGGCCTTGATCCGATTCCTCAGACGAAGCTCGAAGGCATCGCCGGTGACAACCTAGCCGCCGTGATGGGCCTGAGAGCCAACCGACCAACCGCTGGTGTCGGGTCACCGAGGCGCTGAACGCAATGCCGGCTACGGCCTGTGTTCTGGATCTTCCAAGAGGTGTTTGGGCATCTGCAGCACCCGCCCGGGCAGTCCCGGGCGGTCCCGCCATGACCAACGCCACCTGCCGGCGGCTCCTGCAGCCCGGCTAGCCGACCCAGCCGAAGGTCTTGGTGACGGCCTTCTTCCACTCGGCATACAACCGCTCGCCGGGCCCATGGCGTCAGCATGCTAAAATATGTGTAGTTGGGCTGGTCGAAGGACCCGGGTCCACATAATGGCGGGGGAAGTCCCCCGCCATTTCTATTTCTGCAGG
>JAISTN010000066.1 GCA_031272565.1 Bifidobacteriaceae bacterium | reverse complement strand
GCTCGGGTTCAGCCGCGGGCGCTGGTTCGGGCGCGGTGCCGGCAGGCGCCGGCGCCGCGGCGGCCTCGCCCGGCTCCCCGACTTGCGCCAGCACGTCGCCCACCTGGGCCACCTGGTCTTCATGTACCAGGATTTCGAGCAGCACGCCGGCCACCGGTGACGGCAACTCGGTGTCGACCTTGTCGGTGCTGATCTCGACAATTGGTTCGTCGACAGCCACCGCCTCGCCCACCTGCTTCAGCCAGCGGGTGACGGTGCCTTCCGTGACAGATTCGCCTAGCGCCGGCATCGGCACTGGTTGCGACATGATGGCCTTCTTTCTCAGGCGTGAGCGTGGAGTGGTTTGCCGGCCAAGGCCATGAAGGCCTCGCCAATGGCTTCGTCTTGGGTGGGATGGGCGTGAACCAGTTCGGCGACATCGGAGGGGTGGGCCTCCCAGTTGACGATCAGTTGGGCCTCGCCCACCAGTTCACCCACCCGGCTGCCAATCATGTGGATGCCCAGCACCGGCCCGCCCTTGAGCGACACCACCTTGATGAAGCCCTGGGTCTGCAAGACCTGCGACTTGCCGTTGCCGGCCAGGTTGTATTCGACCGTCTCGATGGCGCCGTCGCCGTGCCGTTGCCGGGCGGCCACCTCGTTCAACCCGACCGAGGCGATCTCCGGCTCGCAGTAGGTGACCCGCGGAATACCGCTTTCGATCAGCGGCGGCGGGTTCAGGCCGGCAATCCGCTCCGCCACCGCGATGCCTTGCTGGAAACCACGGTGGGCCAGTTGCAGGCCGGGCACGATGTCGCCCACCGCCCAAATGTTGCCCACCCCGGTGCGTAGACGGTCGTCGGTTAGGACAAAGCCGCGGTCCAGGTTCAGGCCTTGGGCCTCATAGCCCAAATCCTGGGTGCGCGGGCCGCGGCCCACCGCCACCAGCAGGATGTCGCCGGTCACCTGGTCGCCGGATTGCAGCGTGACGGTGACCGAGTTTTCATCCTGGGTCACCTCCGCCACCATGGCGCCCACCTTGAAGCCAATACCACGTTTGCGGAACGACCGCTCCAGGGTCTTGGAGATGGCCTCGTCCTCATTTGGTGCCAGGTGGGGCAAGCCCTCGACAATCTGGACCTTGGCCCCAAAGGAGGTCCAAAGTGAGGCGAACTCCAAGCCGATCACCCCGCCGCCCAACACCACCGGGTGCTGCGGAATGTAGTCCAACTCCAGGGCCTGGTCGGAGGTCATGACCCGGCCGCCAATCTCCAGGCCGGGGAGCGACTTGGCGTACGAGCCGGTGCCCAGCACCACGTGTTTGCCCTCGATGCGGTCCTCACCGACCTGGACGGCATCGGGCGCCACCAGCGTGCCCCAACCCGGCACCAGGGTGACGCCGCGGCCGGAGACCAGGCCGGACAGGCCCTTGTACAGCCGGTCGATCACGCCCTGCTTGAAGCGGTTGACCTGCTGCATGTCGATGCCCTCAAGCTGCGCGCCCACGCCGAAGGCGCCGGCTTCGCGGACCGAATCGGCCACCTCGGCCGCGTGCAGCATCGCCTTGGTGGGGATGCAGCCGCGGTGCAGGCAGGTGCCGCCCACCTTGTCGGCCTCGATCAGAGCGATGTTCAGGCCCAGTTGGGCGCCGCGTAGGGCGGTGGCGTAGCCGCCGCTGCCTCCGCCTAGGACTACCACGTCGTATGGCACCGCGTTCTCCACCTCTACTAGTTGGGGCTGGTCTTGGTCTGTTTGGCCGGTGTTCCCCGGCCCGTCAGCACCAGGGGAACTCTTGGTCCTTTCAATACACCATCTTGGCATGTTTCTGGACCGCTTGGGAGGTCCCTTCGGCCCCAGGCGAAGGCGGCGGCGGATAGGCTTGGAGGCGTGAGCTTGTTCCGCCGCAAGAAGGCCAGCCCCGGCGCCGCGGGCACGGCCGGGGGCGCCGTCAGCCGCTCGGCCAGGGCCGAAACGATGGCCCACCTGCAAGGCTTCGTTGCCAGCCGTGTCGGTGTCGAGGCCTACATTGAGCCGCCCAACAACCAAATCCAGACCACCCTGCTGCTGATCGCCACCACGGGGGAGTGGACCCGGCGCAAGGTGCCGGACGCCAAGACTGCGCGCCAGGTGGCGGCGGAACTGGGCATCCCCGTCTACGACGTCAACTTCACCGGCTACCCCCAGCGCATGCGCGACTGGGACGCGGCTCGCCGCGCCAAACGCAGCTAGCCGGCCACCACCAACCGACCTGCCAATTCCACCGCGGCCGTCATGGGCTGCACCACCGGCGTGGTCGGAAGACCTCAATGCCGGCCAGGTCATCAACTCGGTGACCATTACCAACCCGTTCTGACGCGGGTTGGTTGGGCGGCGCCGTCAAGCCGTGTGCGGCCGCAGTCCCGAGCCGCCGTTGCCTGGCCGGCGCCCGTCTAGGCAGCTTTGGCTTCGAGGTAGGCCAGTAGGGTGCGGACCCCAAAGCCGGTGCCACCGGCCGGGATGTCGTCATACGGTTCGCCATCGTTGAACGCCGGGCCGGCCACGTCCAGGTGGGCCCAGGGCAGATCGCCCACAAACTCGCGCAGGAACAGGCCAGCCTGTGCCATGCCGCCCATGCGGTCCTTCATGTTGGCGTTGACCAGGTCCGCCACGGGGCTGTCGAGGCCCTTGCGCAGGTGCTCCGGCAGTGGCATGGGCCACACCGGCTCGCCGGCCGCCTGGGCCGCGGCCACCACGGCCGCCCGCTCCGCTTCGGTGCCCATGACGGCCGCCACCCGGTAGCCCAGGGCCATGATCTGGGCACCGGTCAGGGTGGCGATGTCGACAATCTCATCAACCCCGTCCGCCTTGGCCTCCGCGATGGCGTCGGCCAAGACCAAGCGGCCTTCCGCATCGGTGTTCAGCACTTCGACCGTGTGGCCGTCCTTCATGTGCACGATGTCGCCCGGGCGTGTGGCGCTGCCCGAAGGCATGTTTTCGGCCAGCGCCAGGTAGGCGGTGACCTTCACTTTGAGGCCCAGGCGGGCAGCGGCCCGGATGGCGCCCAGGACGGCGGCGGCCCCCGCCATGTCCGTCTTCATGGTCGACATGCCGGTAGCCGTCTTGATGCTCAAACCGCCCGAATCGAACGTGATGCCTTTGCCCACCAGGCCGATGTGCCGCTTGGCGCCGGCCGGCGAATAGGACACCTTGACCAGGCACGGCGGATTGGCTGAACCTTGGCCCACCGCGATGATGCCGCCGTAGTCTGCCAACGCCGCGCCCTCCACCACGCGGACCTTCAGCCCGGCGTATTTGCCCACCGCCTTGGCCTTGTCCGCCACCTGCAGCGGCGCCAAGTCGCCGGCGGGGGTGTTGACCAGGTCACGGGCGTCCCGCACGGCGTGG
>JAISTN010000029.1 GCA_031272565.1 Bifidobacteriaceae bacterium | reverse complement strand
CAGGGACTGTTCATGGCTGAATCGGCCGAGGTCATTGGGCGCGCCCTGGACGCCGGGATCGAGCCGTTGTCGCTGCTGATGAGCCACAAGTGGGTGGAGCCGTTGGCCGGTCTGATCGAGCGCGTAGGTGAGGCGGTGCCGGTCTATGTGGGCGACGAGGCCTTGTTGAAGGCGATCACCGGCTTTCATGTCCACCGCGGGGCGATCGCGGCCATGCGGCGGCCCGCGGGGCTGGCGCTGGCGGAGGTGGTGGCGGAGGCACGCCGGTTGGTCATCTTGGAGGACATCGTGGACCACACCAATGTGGGGGCGATTTTCCGTTCGGCCGCGGCCTTGGGGGTCGATGCCGTCCTGTTGACGCCCCGCTGCGCCGATCCGCTCTACCGGAGGTCGGTGCGGGTGTCGATGGGCACGGTCTTCCAGGTGCCCTGGACCCGGCTGGAGCCGTGGCCGGAGGGTTTGGCTGGGCTGCGCGGCTCGGGTTTCACCGTGGCGGCGATGGCGCTTCAGGCCGGCGCGCTGCCGTTGGACGAGTTTGCCCAGCGCTTGCCGGAGCGTTTGGCCGTCATGGTGGGCTCGGAGGGGGACGGCCTGACAGCACACGCCCTGGAGTTGGCCGATGCCGTAGTGCGGATCCCGATGGCCGGTGGCGTCGACTCTCTCAACGTCGCGGCCGCGGCGGCGGTGGCGTTCTGGGCCTTGCGGTAGGCGGCAGCGGGCAGCGCAGGCCGATGCCGCTTGGTGGTGGCCGCGGGCGGCATCGGGCACCTAGAGGGCGACGGCACTAGGTAGTCTGCCACGATGTTGCTGACGGTGAGGTCGGTGTGGGGCAGGAGTGTCTTCTTCGTGGCTTCATGGTATTGGTGAGCGTGGCCGCTTGTAAACGTTTCCTAAGAGCCGTATCCCCCATATGGGGGATGTTGCCGCCCGCCCCACCAGTGCTAGCTTCGCGCCGAAGCCCCGTTGGAAAGGTCCAAACCATGAGCCCCGTTGCCACTGCCACCCCGCCCTTGCCCCGAGCCGCCGGCCCGTGCCCCGCTGTTACGGCCCCTCCCGCGTCGCCGCGACCTCGTCGCCGCCGGCCGTGGCTGCTGACCCGCCTGGTTGCCGTCGCGGCAATAGCCCTAGGCGGCGCCGTTGCCAACGTTACGCTGCAGGCCCAGCCGGCCCTGGCCAAAGACTGCAGTGATGAGAACAATGACGTCCTAGAGGAGCACTACGGCGTTCAGGATGCCGAGCGGCAATCCAAGGCGGGATTCGAGCTGATCCAGCACCTGCATGAGGACACCGTTGAGTTGGAGGATGGATCGACCCGCTTCGTGATCGATGCGCTGAGGGACCCGCAGTATGCCAATGACGCCAACCTGGCTGCCAAACTGGCGGCCTATGCGGGAGTGGCGGCCTCGTACGGCATCAACGTTCAGGACTTTGTCAGCGGCACCATCATTGGGCCGAGTGAGTTTGGCACTTTCGGCCCCGGCTCAAGCTACGTCTTCCCGGACAGCAACACCTGCGGCTGGTGTAGGAATGGTGTTCCAGATGGCCACATCGGCACAAACATCGGCAACGCCAGTGGCGGGATGGTTGGCCATGAAGGCGGGATCGATACCTCGAGCGCCACCGGCCAGGTGAAGAACTTCTATTACCAGCAGGACTCCGACGGTTCCTACACCCGGTATCCGGACGGTACCGCCTCAACCGAGTGGGGGATCAACTACGGCACGGTGCCGTCCAACAGCCCGCTGAACCAGCAAGGGACTTCCACCACGGCGCCCAGTTCGGGCAGCCAAAGCTCGGTCTCGGTTGGTGGGAACTCGCCCATGCCCACCCTGGACACGGCCGGGGCGGTTGGCACGTCCGAGGTGACACTGGACGCCCTGGCGACACTGTCTTGGACCGTCACCACCACTGTGCCCTGGCTGCATGTCAGCCCGGCATCGGGCACCGGCAGCCGCACACTCACCGTCACCGTCGACGAATACCCAGAGACTGGCTCCTATCAAGACGCCCGCCAAGGCTTCATCATGGTGCAGTTCTCCAACCCGACCTACCTGGATTCCATCGCCATCATCCAGGAAGCGCCTCCACTCAGAATCAACATCGGCATGTATGGCTCGAGTGGCTATTTCAAGGGCTACTCCTGGAACAGCACGTGGAGCGCCAGTGTCGACGTGGACTGGGTGGCAATGACGCCCACCGCAGGCAGCGGCCAGGGTGCTTACACGGTGAACTGGACGGCCAGCAAGAATGACACGGGCCAGACCCGTACAGCCACCATGAGATTCCGCGAGGGCGTACCGCTGTTTGAGGGGTTGGGTGACCCGGTGGTGGTCCTGGTGCAGCCATCCATGCCGGTCGATGATTCGTCCAACCCAGGAGTGATTGTGCCAACGGTGTTTGACTGGCCGGTGACTTGGACCGGGGGCACCGGGTCGGTCACCGTGACGCCACCCAAACCGACCGATACCTGGACGGCGCGGACAGACGTTGACTGGCTGACCCTTTCGGGCACTGCGGGCGTTGGGACGGCCCAACCGAGCATCACGGCGGCCCAGAACTGGACGGGAGCCACCAGGACCGGAGCGGCCACGATCACCCGCAACGGCCAAGATGCCGTCATCGTCAAGGTGGTCCAGACGCCGCGTGATGTCTCAACCTGGACATGGGAGATCTCGGAATGGGGTGGCTATTCGCCCAGCACCTTGTCACTGGCCGGGGAGTGGACCGTTGAGACCGACGCAGACTGGATCACGGCCACGCCCACCAATGGCAACACCGGGGGATCGGTGGGGGTGAGCACGGCGATTCGGATCGACTTCGCCCCCAACGAGGGCGCGCCGCGCCAAGCCCAGGTGACCTTCTTGGCCAACGGCCTGCCCGCCTACGTGGCCCAGGTCAACCAGGCGGGCCAGAACCTGCCGCAGGCTTCGATTGGCTCGGTCACCATCGCCGACACGGCAACCCTGGGGCAGACGCTGACGGCGGCGGTAACGGACGTGGTGCCAAGCAATGCCGTCATGAGCTACCAGTGGCTGCGTTCCGGGGAGGCGATCGCAGGAGCCACCGGGCAAAGCTATGTGGTTCAGGCGGACGACCTGGGCAAGTCGATCAGGGTCCGGGTCACTGCCACCAAGCAGTATCAGTACATCGCCGCCACGGTAACGTCACTCTGGGTGGTGCCCCAGGCCGCGCAGGCGGTGCAGATTGGGGCGGTCGCCATCGCGGGTACGCCCAAGGTGGAGGAAGTCCTCTCGGCCCAGGTGAGCGGCCTTGAACCGGCGGACGCGACGCTGGCGTACCAGTGGCACCGGGCCGGTAGCCCCATCGACGGCGCGACTGGCCAGGCGTACACGGTACAGGCGGCCGACATCGGGCAGGCCTTGACTCTCAGCGTGACGGCGACGGCAGCTGGCTATACCCCGGCCACCGTGATGTCCCCGGCCGTGACGGGGCAGGCGGCCGGGCCAATCACGGTGGGGAGTGTGTCGCTGAGCGGGGCCAGCCTGGGGGCGGTGAACGGCTCGGCGGTGCTGGCCGGCGCGGTGGGTGACACGCTGACCGTGGCGGTGGCGGGAGTTTCGCCCGCGAGCGCCAGCGTGGCCTACGCCTGGTACCGCGGGACCTCTGTCATCACCGGGGTGACGGGGGCGCAGTACAAGCTGACGGCCGCCGATTCGGGCCGTGACCTGGTGGTGAAAGTGACGGTCTCAAAGGCTGGGCTGACGTCGGTGGTGAAGTACTCGCCGCACGTCCAGGTGTTGGGGCTGACCGGCCTGACGGTGACGGGCAACGCGGCGCCGGGGCAGACGCTGACGGCACAGGCGACCTTCCTGCCGGCGGATGCGGCCGTCACGTACCAGTGGTACCGGGGGACGGCGGCGATTGCCGGGGCCAAGGCGGCCACGTACAAACTGGTGGCGGCCGATTCGGGCCAGGACATTTCGCTCAAGGCCACGGTAGCCAAGGGCGGAGCGGTGAGTTCGGCCAAGTATTCGAACCATGTCTTGGTGCTGGGAGCCTCGAAGGCGGTGCTCTCCGGTTCACCGCTGGTCGGGTCGGTGCTGACCTTGGAGGTGGCCTACGCGCCGGCCGATGCCCAGGTGACCTACACCTGGTTCCGCGGCACCTCGGTGATACCGCAGGCGACTGGTACCAGCTACGTCCTCACCCCAGCCGATGCCGCCAAGGACCTGGTGGTCAAGGTGACGGTGTCGCAGCCAGGCCTTGACCCGGTGGTGAAGTACTCGAACCACTTCCTAACAGCACCGCTGATAGTCGAATAGCGCCGCCCGCCGGGGCTGAAACCGTTGGCGGTTGCCCCGGGGGGCCATCCCGGGCCCGGCCGGCGCGGGCCCAAGTGCCAGCAGACCAGCCGGTACAAAGCAAAGCCGTCTGATGACCTGTCCCCGGCCAACTCGTCGTGAATTGACTGCCCTACCAACCGGCCGTCGGCCAGAGCCTGGGGCGGAGCACTGGGTATTGCTACCTGGGTGGGTAGGACTGGCGGTGGCGGTTGAGGTCGCCCGAGGCGTGG
>JAISTN010000340.1 GCA_031272565.1 Bifidobacteriaceae bacterium | reverse complement strand
CCAGGCTCGGCGGGTTGAAGCCGAAAGACAAGCTGCCCCGCTCGGCCAACATCCTCAACAACTGGATCGCGCAGGCGGAGAAGAACCTCGGCAGCGACTCCGGACGATTGGGCTGGCTGGTCGCCTCGACTGTCGTGGCCGCGACCCTCCAACAGGCCGTCGACGAGCAGGGTAACCCGACGTTCCTACTCAAGGGCGGCACGCTCTTGCAGCACAGGCTCCCCGGCTCGCGCACGACCACGGATGTCGACGGCCTCGTGCGCGGTGACATGGAGGCGTTCCTGGAGACTGTCGATACTGTCTTACGGCGGCCTTGGGGGCCGCTCACGTTCCGGCGTGACCCGATCGAGGTCATCAACGTGCCCAACCGTGCGGCCAAGCCACGCCGGTTCGACGTGATCGTCCTTCTGAATGGCTCAACGTGGCGTCGCCTGCCAGTGGAGGTCTCGCCGGACGAAGGCAAGGCAGGGCAAGTTGGCGAACTTGTGGGGGCGCCATCGCTGGCCGGTTTCGGCCTGCCCTCGCCCGACCACTTGGCTGGTCTGGCCATGCGCTACCAGATCGCTCAGAAGGTCCACGCCGCCAGCGACCCGCACAACCCGCCCGACTACATCAATGACAGCGCCAGAGACGTGGTCGACTTGGTCTTGCTGCGTGACCTGGTTGCGGCCACCGGCGCGCCGACCCTGGCAGAGATCAAGGACGCGATCCTCGACATCTTTGCCGCCCGCGCCGCCGACGCCGTCGAACTTGGCCTGCCGCCCCGCCCGTGGCCCGCCCGACTAACCGCCTATCCGCACTGGCAGGCCTCCTACGCCAGAGCCGCCGAGTCGGCCGGAGTCGACCTGCCACTTGGGGCGGCCGTTGACGAGGTCAACGCGTGGCTGGATGAGATCGACCGGGCCGAGTAGCTGCCGTGGGGGCCGCGTGCGGAGCTGGGGTTGGTGGGTGGTCGGGGTATTCGGCCTGTCGGCCTACAACCCCTTCCTTGGCCTCGGCCATGAGAGCAAGCTCTCACGGCTCTCGGCCTGCGTCGGGGTGGCGGGATTTGAACCCACGACCTCTTCGTCCCGAACGAAGCGCGCTACCAAGCTGCGCCACACCCCGTGAAGCCAACACAGTATACCTACCCCGCGGCGCCCCGCGACAACACCGCCTTGCCCGGGGGGGCCTCTCTCCAGCCGCGCGCATCATGCAGCGCTTTACGGGCGCACCATCACCTTGCCGGAGGCATTCTGGCTGGCGGCCGCGAACGCGGCCGCCACCTGGGCCAGGGGGAACACCTGCGACACAATCGCCGCCGCCGGCAGACCGCCAGCCGCCGCGATCTGGATCGCGGCGGCGAAATCCGCCGGCGTGTAGTTGGCGCAGCCCTGCAGGCGGATCTCCCAGTCCTGGACCAAAGCCAGCGGCACCGGCGTCTCGCCGGCCGGCACCCCCACCACCATCAGGTTGCCGGCGCGTCGCAGCACGCCGATCGCCTGAGCCACCGACCCCCGCCCCGCCACACACTCGAACACGACATCGGCCGGCCCGCCCAGCGCGGACCGGGCGGCCTCCACCACGCCGGGATCATTCGCATCGACCGCCGCATCGGCCCCATGAGCCAAAGCCCGTTCGCGTTTGGCGGCGTCAAGGTCGCTGACCACGATCCGGCCGGCGCCCGCCAACCGCGCCGCGATGACCGCGAACAGGCCAATCGTGCCAGCCCCAATCACCAGCGCCGCCGCGCCATTCAAGTCGCCGGCCCGCCGGGCCGCGTGCACCGGCGTGGCCAGGCACTCGACCAGCGCCGCCGCCTCATCCGAAACCCCGCCCGGCGTCACGAACAGGTTCCCGGCCGGCGCCAGGAAGAACTCCGCCATCGCACCGGGATGCGCCCCCGAAGGATCACACCCAATCCACTGCAACGTCTGGCAGGCGTTCGACCGGTCCGCCAGGCAGTTGACGCAGGTGCCACAGACCAGGTTGGGCTTCAAGATGACCCGCTGTCCCGGCTCCAAGCGGGCGCCATCGGCGGCCAACGCCGCGCCCTGCCCCAAAGTTTCCACCACCCCACAGGCCTCATGCCCCGGGAAATAGGGAGGTGGCAACAAGGGGTGGTGCCCAGCCGCGGCGTGAGTATCGGAGCCGCAGATCCCAGCCAGCGTGGTCCGGACCAAGACTTCGCCTGGCCCAGGGGAAGGCACCGGGCATGCCACCACTTCAACTTGCCCAATCCCTGAAACCAGACAACTTAGCATTGTGGCCATGGCGAGTCCTCTCAGCGCCGGTCCGGGTGGCCACGCCGCCACCCGCAACTCACACCTTGAGTATATGAGTTGGCGCAGCGCCGCCCGAAGGCGCCCCGGCCAGACCAGGGACCGGCGCCCAGCGGGGCGGCGTATCTTGGAAACAGGTCACATCAGCGCGGAAGGACCCACAGCATGAGCCCCCTGCCAACACCCAAGATCGCCGTCCTGGGGGAAGCCCTGGTGGGTTTCCACGCCTTTGGGGACGGCCCGTTCACCGGTCCATATGCCTCCGGAGCGCCCTGTATCTTTGCCAGCGCCAGCGCTCGCCTGGGCTGCCCCACGGTGGTTGGCGCCGGCGTGGGCCAAGACGAGTTCGGCGACCTGTTGGTGGCCAAACTGGCCGCGGGCGGCGCCCAGGTGGACCACGTCTTCCGCGCTCCCGGTCTGCCCACCGCGGACGGCTTTGTCCGGTATCACCAGGGCGGCGGGCGGCGCTTCATCCACCACGTGTTCGGCACCGCAGCGGTCGAATATCCCCTCGACTGGGTGCAGCGGGTGCTGGACGGCGCAACCTGGCTGCACCTGTGCGGTTGCACGCTCGGTTTTGGAGGCCCGATGGCGCTCGCAGTGTCGGCCGCCCTGGAGCAGGCGGCGGCCAGCGGGCTAGGCATTTCCTTTGACCCCAATGTGCGGCCCGAATCGATGCGCGGCGAACTGGGGCAGTTGATGGGCCGGGCGGTGGCCGTGGCCACCGTGGTGTTGGCCAGCGAAGGTGAACTGGAGGCCCTGGGCACCAGCACGGCGGCCTTGGTGGAGCAGGGCAAGACCGTCTGCCACAAGCACGGTGCCGCTGGCGCTACGGTCCACTTTGGCGGCCGTTCCGTAGCCGTACCGGCTATCAAGGTGACCGAAGTTGACCCGGACGGCGCGGGTGACATTTTCGCGGCCGGCTTTGTGGCCGCGACCCTGGCTGGGCGCGACCCGGTGGCGGCCACCGAGTTGGCCTGCCAGGTGGCGGGCGAATCGGTCACGGTGCCTGGCCCCATGGAATCGGCCATGGAGCGCCTGCCGGAATGGTCCCGGTAGGCACTGGCAGA
>JAISTN010000305.1 GCA_031272565.1 Bifidobacteriaceae bacterium | reverse complement strand
GGTGGAGGACTGCCGCCGGGCCGTTGGGCTGATCGTAGGCGGCGTGGTGGACGTCTCCTGGATGGTGTCACACCGCTACGGCCTGAAGGACTTCGCCCAAGCCATCGCGGCGGCCCAGGACCCGGCCGCCCTCAAAGTTGTCGTCCAACCCGAAAGAAGTGACTGACCATGGTTACCACGCCCCTCACGCCGGTGCTGGCACCGGTCTATCTGGAAACCGCACCGAGCGACACTTTCCGCCGCATCTTGGCGGCCCTGCAAGACCTGGCCGGTGACCTGGCCACCTGGCTGGACCCCATCCCGGTGGCCGCCGCCGCAGCCAGCCCGGCCGACGCCATCGTGGTGCCGGACTTCAGCGGCAAGGTCTACGGCGAACTGGCCGAATTCCAGGCCCTGGCCGGACGGCCCATCCTGCTGACCACCTCCGAACACGGCACCGTCTTCATGTGGGACTGGGAAGGCCGCGACTGGTTGCGCCGGCGCGGCGTGGACACGCTGGCACCCAACAACCTGGAGGAATTCCATGACCTGCTGCGGGCCCTGGCCGTCAAGCGAACCCTGCCGCAGGCTACCATGCTGGCCTACTGGGACGACCTGGGCGCCGGCATGCAGCCGGACATCTTCAAGCGCTTCTTCTGGTGGGAGGACGAATGCTCCACCCTGTTGCGGGAGCGGCTGGGCGTGACCGTGGTCAAGCGGTCCTTCCGGGAACTGGTCCGGCGGGCGGGCGCCATCGGGCACCAACGGGTCGAAGACGAACTGGCCCGGGTGGAAGCCTCCGGCCTGCCCGTAGCCGGCGCCCTGGCCCGCCAAGCCCGGGTCGACGCGCTCCGGCTGAAGCTGGCGCTGGCAGACGAGCTCGATGAGGCCCCCGGCCAGGTGATCGCGGCCGGCATCAACTGCCTTAACGAATCCGCCACCGCCGTCACCACGCCCTGCCTGGCCTGGAACCAGTTGTTCGAAGAACGTGGCCTGATCTGGGGTTGCGAATCCGACCTGACCAGCATGATCACCGAATACCTGGTCCACCGCTGCCTGGATGTGCCGGTCATGATGTCCAACCTGTACCCGTTCGTCTCCGGCCAGGCCGCCTTGGACCACGAACGCATCCCCTACTTCCCGGCCGTGACCGGCAACCCGGACAACTACATCCTGGCGGCCCACTGCGGCTTCTTTGGCCTGGTGCCGCGGCCCATGGCCAGCCGCTGGGAGTTGCGCCCGCCGGTGCTGGCCATCGTTGACCGCAACGCCAACGCCATCGACGCGGACATGGCCACAGGGGATATAACCCTGGTCAAAATCGCCTCCACCATGGACGCCCTGGCCGTCACCCCGGCCCAACTGGTCCGCTTTGAGCAGTACGCCAATTCGGACTGCCTCAACGGCGGCGTGCTGCGGGTGCCGGACGGCCCGGCCTTTGTGGAACATCTGCCGTCCCACCACTACGTCATTGCCGGCGGGGCTCTGAGCCGCCGCCTGGACCTGGCCGCCCGAGTCCTAGACCTGGGCACTTACACCATCTAGGCAAAGGAGACGGCCATGCCTGTACCGACCTTCACGGCTGAAACCCTTGAGCCGGCCGCCCGGCCCACCTTCTACTTCATCGGCGTCACCACCGGGTCTTCCTCCATCCAGCGGGTCTTCCCGGCCTGGGCGGCCGAACTGGGGCTCGATGCCGTCCTCAAGGGCATCGACCTGCCACTGCACGCCCCGGCCGACCAGTACCGGCGGGTGGTCGAGTTCATCCGGGACGACCCCAAGTCGATGGGCGCACTGGTCACCACCCACAAGATCGACCTGTTCCAGGCCGCCGGGGACTTGTTCCAGCAAGTCGACTACTTCGCCAAGCTGATGGGCGAAACCTCCTGCATCTCGAAGCAGGGCGGTGACCTGGTCTGTCACGCCAAGGACCCGATCTCATCCGGCCTGGCCCTGGACGCCTTCATCCCGCCCGGCTACTGGCGCGACCACCCTGGCGCCACCGTGGTGTCGATGGGCGCCGGCGGGTCCACCATCGCCATTTCCTGGCACCTGACCCAGCCGGCCCGCGGCACCGACCGGCCGGCCCGCTTCATCACCACCAACCGGTCCCAGCCGCGCCTAGACCACCTGCGCCAGGTCCACGCCAAAATGGACGCCAACGTGCCCTTCGACTATCTACTCAACCCCACCCCGGATCTGAACGATGCCGTCGTGGCCGCCCAGCCGCCCGGGTCGCTGGTGATCAACGCCACCGGCCTGGGCAAGGACGCGCCGGGCTCGCCGCTGACCGCCGCCGCCCGTTTCCCCCAAGGCGGCCTGGTGTGGGAATTGAACTACCGCGGCGACCTGGTTTTCTTGGACCAGGCCAGGGCCCAGCAGGCCACCTTGAACCTGACGGTGGAGGACGGCTGGGTTTACTTCCTGCACGGCTGGACGCAAGTCATGGGCGAGGTCTTCCACATCCAGATCCCCACCGCCGGGCCCGGCTTTGAGCGCCTGTCCCAGATTGCCAGGGACACCCGGTGACGCACGGCCCAGGCAACAGCCAGCCCCCCCTGGAAGGCGGCACCCTACTGGAGGTGATCGCCGCCCGGCGGGATCAAATGCGCCCTTCGGACGCCAAGGTGGCGGACGTGGTCCTGGCCGGCCCCCTGGCCGTGATGGACCTGAACCTGGCCGGACTGGCGGCCGCCGCCGGCGTTTCCGAACCGACCGTCATCCGGTTCTGCGGCGCCATCGGCTTTGACGGCTACCGGGCCTTCAAGCTGGCCCTAGCCGGCGCCGTCGCCCTGGGCCTGCCGGCCGAAAATGCTTCCATCCGGCGGGCCGACACGGTGCCGGAACTAGTCGACAAGGTCTTCCGGCGCACCATCAGTTCCCTGGACCGGGCCCGGCGGGGGGTCGACCTGGTCGCCGTCGAGGCCGGCATCGGGCTGATCCTCCAGGCCAGCGACCTGCTTTTCCTGGGCCTGGGCGCCAGCGGCATCGTGGCCCAAGACGCGGCCCAGAAGTTCCCGCTCTTCGGGCTGCCGTGCCAGGCGCCATCGGACGCCCACCAGCAGTACATGGCCGCCTCCCTGGCCACCCCCGGCACGGTGGTGGTGGCGATCAGCGAAACCGCCGCCACGGCCGAGGTGGTGCGGGCGGCCCAGGCGGCCCGGGCGGCCGGCGGCCACGTCATCGCCCTGACCGGCAACGACGGCCCCCTGGGCCAGGTGGCGGAGGTGGAAATCCGCTGCGCCACCTTTGAAGACACCGACCTGTTTACCCCCACCGTGTCCCGGTTGGCGGCGCTGGTCGTGATTGATGTCCTGGCCTCGGGCGTGGCGGTGCGGCGCCCGCCCGCGGCCATGGAACGGGTAGGCGCGATGCGCGAGCGCCTCAGCCAAATCCGGGCCGGACGGCCCAAAGGCGGCCCGGCCGGCCCTCCGGCCACCGCCACTGACAGCACCAACCACCCTGCCTCAACGAAGGAGACCACTCCATGACCACCCCCATCAGGTTCCCCGCCGGCTTCGGCTGGGGCACCGCCACCGCTTCCTACCAGATCGAAGGCGCCGTGGCCCAGGACGGCCGGCAGCCGTCAATCTGGGACACCTTCAGCCACACTCCCGGCAAAATCCTGGACGGCACCAACGGGGACCGGGCCTGCGACCACTACAACCGCTACGAACAAGATGTCGAGTTGATGGCGGAACTGGGCGCCACCTACTACCGCTTCTCGCTGGCTTGGCCCCGTATCCAGCCGGCTGGCCGCGGGCCGGTCAACCCCAAGGGGGTTGACTTCTATAAGCGCCTGGTCGAAAAACTGCGCGCCAAGGGCATCACGCCGTGGGCCACGCTGTACCACTGGGACCTGCCGCAGGCGCTACAGGACGCCGGCGGCTGGCCAGAACGGGACCTGGCTTACCGGCTGGAAGAGTACGCCGCGCTGGCCTTTGAGCAACTGAGAGACCACATCGACATCTGGACCTCGCTGAACGAGCCAATCTGCT
>JAISTN010000269.1 GCA_031272565.1 Bifidobacteriaceae bacterium | reverse complement strand
ATTACTTCACGGTGAAACTGGGTCCTAAGATCGGTTTGGGTGGCTGGGGCGTCCCTGCCCCGGGAGTCTTTCGACGGTATCGGCCCCACCAGCCCCGACCCGCCCATCCGGGGGTGGTTCCGCTCAAGGCGGAAACCGTCTGAAACCCGCCAGCCCGCCGGGGACCGGTTTCGTGCTCAAACCCAAACGCCGATAATGCGTCATCCACAGGCCACCCCGATCTCGCCCCCCAAGTCCGGGTCCAACCTGACCACCCCCACCCACCGCTACTACCCGACATGGCCACCCAGGTCCAGGTCCCAGGGGGCCGCCCAGGCCGCCGGGCTTGCCACCAGCTAGGACCTGGCGCTGGCCAGGGCAGGGCGAGGACGCCCCGAAAGATAACGATTTGGTCACGATCTGGGGCCTCCAGTTGACTGGGGTTTGTAAAGAAGGTTTACTAACAAACATGAGCGGCAGCGAGGCCTCCGGAGCACCCGGCCAAACCAGATCCGGCCCCCAAGGCCAAACCAGCCCGGCCACCCCCGGCGCGGCTAGCCCAGGCACCGCCACCGCGCCCACCCCCGGGCCGGTGGGCGTCGCCCTGCGCCCCACCGCCAAAGCCCTGCCCGGCCAATCCCGCACCCACAACAAGGCGTTGGTGCTACGCACCCTGTTCCACGACAGCCCCCTTTCCCGCGCCGACCTGGCCCGGCGCACCAAACTGACCCGCGTCTCCATTTCCGACCTGATCGCGGAACTGATCGAAGCAGGCCTGGTCGAAGAACTAGGCCCCCGCACCGAAAGCCGCATCGGCAAACCCGCCGCCCTGCTAGGCCTGGACGCCGCCAAGAGCGCCATTGTCGCCATCGACCTGAGCAACACCGAAACCGCCCACGGCGCCGTCCTCAACCTGAGAGGCGAACCACTGGCCAAGCGCAAGGTCGCCATCGGCGGTGCCACCGGCCAACAAGCCCTGACCAAAGTGTCCAACCTGGCCAAACAACTCATCAGCCAAGCCAAGTCAACCCCCGTGATTGGCCTGGGCGTGGCCTCGCCGGGCATCGTGACCCAAACCGGCACCGTCGAATTCGCCACCGACTTCGAATGGCGCCACCTGCCGCTGGCAGAACACCTGGCCAAGTGCCTCGGAATCCCCTGCCACGTGGGCAACGACGCCAACCTGAGGGCCCTGGCCGAATTCACCTTTGGGGGCGCCTCCGCCGCCGGCCTGATGGTCATCACCATCGAACGCGGCCTGGGCGCCGGCATCCTGCTGGACGGAGTACTACTACAAGGCCGTAGCTTCGCGGCAGGTGAGATTGGTCACCTTTCAGCCATGGTGGACGGTGACCGCTGTGTTTGTGGGCGCTACGGTTGCCTGGAAACTGTCCTATCCAAACCGGCGCTGCAGGCCCTAGGTACGGCAGCGGCCACGGCCAACCCTCAACTGGACGCCGTTGGCCAAGCCGCAGCCGTGGTACTCGCCCCCATCGCGAGCGCCCTGAACCTAACCGACCTGGTCTTTTGTGACCCAAGCGGGCTGGTGACCCAAGCCTTGCTGGACGCCATCGGCCAAGCCATCGCGGCGCGGGTGCTCCCCACCATCTCCGCCGACCTGACCATCCGCATCTCAACCCTAGGAGGCAAGGCGGCCCTGCTGGGCGCCACCGCCCTGGTCCTGTCCGAAGAACTCGGCATCACCTGACAGCTCTTAGGCCGGCCGGGCACAGGCAAGACCCGGCCGCGACCCCCCAACCCGGTGCCGACCAGGCACCACAGCGAAAGGAACAGAAGTGAAGAAGGTAAGCAGCCTAGTGGCGCTGGCCGCCGCTGCGGCGATGGCGCTGACCGCTTGCGGTGGCGGCAAGAGTGGTGATTCGGCCTCCACTGGAGCCGCCGATTCGCCCACGGCCACCGCCACGGCCACCGACCCCACCGCACCGGAGCCGGCCGAACCCGCCACCGATGAGGCCCCCAGCGGCGAAACCACCGAGATCAAGCTGTGGCTGGCCGGCGGCGACACCAACGACGACCTGCGGGCCTACCTCAAGGACACCTTCGAGGCCCAGAACCCAGGCTACAGCCTGAAGATCGAAACGATCGACTGGGGCGACCTGGTGGCCAAGCTCACCACCTCGATGCCGGATCCAAACACGACGCCCGATGTCGTCGAGGTGGGCAACACGCAGTCACCCACCTTCACCAACGTGGGGGCTTTCCTGGATATCAGTGACATGTATGAAGAACTGGGCGGCTCCAAGCTGCTGCAGTCGTTTGTCGAGGTGGGCGAGGTTGACGGCAAGAACTACACCCTGCCCTACTACTTCGGCTCCCGCTACATGTTCTACCGCGTCGACGTGTGGCAACAGGCCGGCCTGGAAGTGCCCAAGACGCTGGATGAGTTCAACGAAGCCGTGGTGGCGCTGACCAAGGCCAACCCGCTGAACGCCAAAGACTTCAGCGGCTTCTTCATTGGCGGCCAGGACTGGCGCAACGGCATCTCGTGGATCTTTGCCAACGGTGGCGAACTAGCCAAGAAGGATGGCGACCAGTGGGTCTCCACCCTGTCTGACCCGAACACCATCAAGGGCCTGGAGCAGCTCCAGAAGATCCAGCTTGAAGCCTCGATGGCCCCGGCCGACGCCAAAGACCAAAGCCCCTGGCTGTACATCAACGATTCGGACCAGGTGACCGAGGAAAACGGTGAGGTCACCCAAACCTCCCTGGCGGCCGGCACCATCATGGCGCCCGGTTGGGCCCACTGGTCGATCGGTGACGCGGTGGAAAACGAAGACGGCACCGTGGCGCGCGAATGGAACCCGGACAAGTTTGGCGTCTTTGTGCTGCCAGGCAACGACGGCAAGCCAGCCCCGGTCTTTGCCGGCGGTTCCAACATTGGCATTTCGGCCGCCTCGCAACACCCCGAACAGGCCAAGAACCTGATGCGGATCATCTTCTCAGCAGAATTCCAGCAGATGATGGGCGCGGCCGGCCTAGGCCCGGCCAACTCGGACTACGTCTCCGCGCTGGGCAGCGATGAGTTCGCCCAGGCCCTGATCGATTCCGCCCTGAACTCCAAGCTGACCCCCGCGGCGCCCGGCTGGGCCGCCGTTGAAGGCGCCGGCGTGCTGGAGGAGTTCTT
>JAISTN010000220.1 GCA_031272565.1 Bifidobacteriaceae bacterium | reverse complement strand
CAGCCGCGAAGTGCCGAGTCAACTGGTCCACTGTGGCCTCCAACAGCCAGTGGCCGGCCGGGTAGTGGCCGGAGTGGTGGGCGCCGGTGGCGTGCACCACCTTCAGGCCCACCTGGGTGGCGATCCGCGCCACCGCCGCCGGCTGCCGGCCCAGGCCGGTGGGGGTGGCCTCGATCATGGCACTCAGGCCGGCCGCCACCAGGGTGGCGGCCTCGCGGCCGGACTTGGCCTCATTGTCCAACTCGTCGCCGGGCAGCAGCGGGCTGACCTGGAACAGGTGGTCGTGGTAGTCGCACGGACCCAGAGTGTCAGGCCCGATGTCGCCCAGGACGGTCCGGATCAACCCCGCCGGGCTGGGTGCAGGGGTGACGGCGGTGGCCGATGCCGCGTCGCTTGGCAGGCCGGCCGGTGCACCAGGCGGGGCCGCGGGCCGGGGTTGGGAAGCCGTCTCAGACGCCATGGCATGAACCTACCACGCTTGTAGGTATACTACCGAGTAAACCATTACAAGGATCGTTTGAGCCCCAGAGAAGCCCCTAGTTTGAGGCCTTCATGGTAGGTTTACTACAACGCCCGGGACCCAGCCAGGAGGCCAAATGCCCACCCCCGCCCAACCCACCGCCGTGGTGATCGCCACCGACGGCACCATCCAGGGCCGCAACGGCGATTACACCAAGTACCTGGGCGACCTGGCCGGGGTCTACCGCGACGGGGACGCCTTCGCAGCGGCGGTGGCCGCCCAGGGTGCCCAAACCGTGGTCTACCGGGTGGAGGAAAACCGCGTGGGCACCGGCCCCGGCGCCCTGATCCTGGGCACATCCACCGTGCTGCCGGGCAAGATTGGCCGGGAATACGCCCTCACGCGGGGCCACCTGCACGCCCAGGCCGACCGGGCGGAGATCTACTACTGCATTGCTGGCCACGGTGTGATGGTGCTGGAGACCGTGGACGGCCAAAGCCAGGCCCTGGAGATGACCCCCGGGGTGGCGGTGCACGTGCCGGGCCACTGGATTCACCGTTCCGTCAACGTGGGTACCGAGCCGCTGGTGACGGTCTTCATCTACAACGCCGATGCCGGCCAGGATTACGGCATCATTGGTCAGGCGGGTGGAATGGCCCAACTGATCGTCGATGACGGCCAGGGCGGCTGGCGGGCCGAACCCAACCCGGACCACAAGGGGTATCAGGCGCCCTAGCCAGCGGCCGGCGCAGACAGGAGAGGGAGCAATGAACAATGTCATGGAGCGTGTCACCCAACATGGGGTGGTGCCGGTGGTGGTGGTGGACAACCCGGCGGACGCGGTGCCACTGGCCCACACCCTGGTGGAGGCCGGCCTGCCGGTGATCGAACTGACGCTGCGCACCCCGGCGGCGCTCCAGGCGATGGCGCAGATCGCCGCCCAGGTGCCGCAAATCCTGCTGGGCGCCGGCACCGTGCTGACCACCGGAATGCTGGACCAAGCCATCGCCGCGGGCGCCAAGTTTGGGGTCTCGCCGGGACTCAGCCCGGTGGCGAAGGCAGCCGTCGAACGCGGCCTGCCGTTCATTCCCGGTGCCGTCACGCCATCAGAAGTGATCGGGGCCCTGGACTTGGGCCTGACCCACATCAAGTTCTTCCCGGCCGGGGCCTACGGCGGCTTGAAGACGCTGACGGCCCTGGGTGGGCCCTTCCAAGCTACCGGCGCCAAGTTCATGCCGACCGGCGGCGTCAAGGCGGAGACGGCGGGGGAGTACCTGGCCAGTGATCTGGTGTTTGCCGTGGGCGGCACCTGGATTGCGCCACTGGCCGACATCAACGCGCACAACTGGGACGCCATCGGCCAACGGGCCGCCCAGGCGGCCGCCATCGGCCGGCCAGGCACCTGATGGCCACAGTCCGCGTCCTGGTGACGCCCCGCTCAATGACGGCCGCCGGCTTGGACAACGTGGCCGCCCTGCAGCCCCTGCGGCAACGCGGCTGCGACCTGGTGCCCGGCCCGGCCGGGCGCCAGCCGGCCAAAGCCGACCTGCTGCGACTGGTGCCGGGCATCACCCACTGGATCGCCGGGGTTGAGACCATTGACGCGGACACCTTGGCGGCGGCCACCGACCTGCGGGTCATCTCCCGCTACGGGGTAGGGGTCGATGCCGTCGACCTGGCGGCGGCCGCCCGCCACGGCGTGGTGGTGGAACGGGCGGTGGGGGCCAACGCCCGCGGTGTGGCCGAACTGGCCTTGACCCTGATGCTGGCCGGCCTGCGCCAGGCCGCGCCCGCCGCCCGGGCGCTGGCGGAGGGCCGCTGGGAGCGGACCCCCGGCCGCGAACTGCCGGACTGCACCGTGGGCGTGGTTGGCCTGGGCGCCATCGGGCGTCTGGTGGCCGGGTTCGCCAAGAGCCTGGGTGCCCACGTGGTGGGTCATGACCCCTTGTTGGACCGTGACGCCGCCCTAGCCCATGTCCACCACCACCTAACACTGGACGAACTGGTGGCCGTGAGCGACATCGTGACCCTGCATTGCCCGCCGCCACCGGGCGGGGGGGTGCTGCTTGGCCCCGCCCAGGTGGCCGCGTTGCCGGCCGGCGCGGTGCTGGTCAACACGGCCCGGGCCAGTCTGGTGGACGGCCAGGCGGTGCTGGCGGCGCTGGAGTCCGGCCACCTGGCGGCCTACGCCGTGGACGCCTACGACAGCGAACCGCCGGCGCCCAGTCCGCTGCTGTCCCATCCGCGCGTCATCGCCACCCCCCACCTGGGCGGCTACACCAGCGCCTCCACCCGGCGGATGGGCGAACTGGCGGTGGCCAACCTGCTGAAGCACCTGGAGCAGCCATGAGCCAAAGCGCCGTCATGGGCATCGA
>JAISTN010000178.1 GCA_031272565.1 Bifidobacteriaceae bacterium | reverse complement strand
TGCATGACATGCCTGCCTCCCGGCGGTTGGAGGTGGCCCGGGCGTTGGATGATGAAAAGCTGGCGGACGTGCTGCAGGAGTTGGTCGATGACGACCAATTGGAGATCATCACCGCGCTGGGCCGGGACCGGGCGGCCGACATTCTGGAGGCCATGGACCCGGATGACGCGGCCGACCTGGTCCATTCGCTGCCGGAGGCGGAGGCCACCGCGGTGCTGGACCTGATGGAACCAGAAGACGCCCAGGATGTGCGCCGGCTGCTGGCCTACGGTGAGCACAGCGCTGGCGGCCTGATGACGCCAGAACCGATCATCTTCCCGCCGGAAACGCCCATCGCCCAGGCGTTGGCGGCCGTGCGGCGCCAGGAGTTGCCGCCGGCTTTGGCCTCGATGGTGTTTGTGACCAGGCCACCGACAGAGACGCCGACGGGGCGCTTCTTGGGTGTCTGCCACATCCAGCGTTTGCTGCGCGAACCGCCCCACCAGCCGATTGGCACGGTGCTGGACGCCGACATCGAGACCCTGTCACCCAACGACCCGCTGGGTAAGGTGACCAGGATTATGGCCACGTACAACCTGGTGGCGTTGCCGGTCGTGGATGAAGACCGCCGCCTGCTGGGCGCGGTCAGCGCCGATGACGTCTTGGACCACCTGCTGCCGGAAGACTGGCGCGCGGCCGATGACGACGTGACCGACCTGGCCTTGGGGCCGGCCGGTGAACTGGCCGAAGGCTCAGCCGGAGAGGCGGGTCGCGATGGCTGACCGGCTCGACACCCCCCGCGATTCGTCCCGCTCCTGGTGGCAACGCCGCAAGGAGAGCCGCGGCAACTCCGACAGCTTCGGTGTGATCGCGGAGGGCATTGCCCGGTTCTTGGGCACCCCCAGATTCCTGATCTACATGACGCTGTTCTGCATCGCCTGGCTGGTCTGGAACGCCTGGGCGCCCAGCCACTGGCGGTTCGATTCGGCTGCCAACGGTTTCACGGCGCTGACACTGATGCTGTCGTTGCAGGCTTCCTATGCTGCCCCCTTGATCCTGTTGGCGCAGAACCGCCAAGAGGACCGCGACCGGGTGACGGCGGAACGTGACCGTACCCAGGCGGCTCGCAACCTGGCGGACACCGAGTACCTGGCACGTGAAGTGGCAGCGCTGCGCATCGCGCTGAGCGAAGTGGCGACGCGCGACTTTGTGCGGGGCGAACTGCGCGACGCGATGGACGAGTTGGCGGAACGGCTGACCCAGACCGGTCTGGGCGGTCCCGGGGAGGAGTCGGCGGGTGGCCGGCCAGCGCCGAAGCCGGAAGGCAAGTAGACTCGCCCCCGTGCCTACACCCACTCAAGACTCTGTCCTGGCTGCCCTGGCCACCGTTATCGACCCGGAGATCCGCCGGCCCATCACCGAACTCGACATGGTCGAGTCGGTCGAACTGGGCCCGGCCGGGGCCGTCACCGTCTCCATCTTGCTGACCGTGCCCGGCTGCCCGTTGAAGGACAGCCTGGAACGCGACGTCAAGGTGGCGTTGGCCAGCTTGGAAGGGGTGGGCCTGGTAACAGTCAAGATGGGCACCATGGATGACCAGCAGCGCCGCGCCCTGCAGGCCAAGCTGCGCGGCGGCCCGGAAGTCTCCATCCCCTTCAACGAACCGTGGTGCCAAACTCGCGTCATCGCCATCGGCAGCGGCAAGGGCGGGGTAGGCAAGTCGACTGTGACCGCCAACCTAGCCGTGGCGCTGGCCGCCAAGGGCCTGGAGGTGGGCGTGCTGGACGCCGACATCTACGGTTTCTCGATGCCGCGCATGCTGGGTGTGGCCGACGAACCGACGCAGATGGAGGACATGATCCTGCCGCCGGTGGCGCAAGGCGTCAAGGTCTTTTCGATTGGCATGCTGGTGCCGCCGGGCCAGCCGGTGGTGTGGCGCGGGCCGGTTTTGCACCGGGCCCTGCAGCAGTTCCTGACCGATGTCTACTGGGGTGACCTGGACGTGCTGCTGGTGGATCTGCCGCCCGGCACCGGCGATGTCGCCCTGTCGATTGCCCAGTTGGTGCCCGGCAGCGAACTGATCATTGTCACCACGCCTCAGCCGGCCGCGGCCGAGGTGGCCCAGCGGGCCGGCGCCCTGGCGCTGCAGACCAAACAGCCCATCGTAGGCGTGGTCGAAAACATGAACGGGCTGGTCCAGCCCGATGGCTCAGTGCTGCACATCTTCGGCGAGGGCGGCGGCCGGCAGGTGGCGGACAACCTGGCCGGTGCCACCGGTGGGCCGGTGCCCATCCTGGGCCACGTGCCGTTGGATGTCACCCTGCGGGAGGGCGGCGATCAAGGCCACCCGGTGGTGCTGGCCGCGCCGGACAGCCCGGCCGCGCAGGCCTTCGAGTCGATTGCTGCCCTGGTGGCGGCGCGGCTGGCGGGGGAGTAGCCGCGGGTTTGGTCCGCATGGGTTAGTCGGGGCCCAGGCGCCGTTCCAGGCGGTAGGGCCGCACCAGGCCAACGCCTTCGACGGCGACCTGTTCCAGGCGGACCAGGCGCAGGGGGGCCTCGGCTTCCAGGACCTCGGCGGTCCGCGAGTCGACCCAGACCTGGGAGCGGCCGGCCAGGTCGGTCAGCCGGGAGGCCAAGTTGACGGTGGGGCCAAAGACATCGCCAAAGCGGCCCAGCACCTGGCCCCAGGACAGCCCCACCCGGACCGGCGGCAAGTCGTCATTGGCGCCCAGTTCTTCGGCAAAGGCCAGCGCGATCAGCGCCCCGCGGACCGGCTCGTCGGTCAGGAACATGATGCCGTCGCCCATCTCCTTCACGATCCGGCCGCCGCCCTGAGCCACAATGTCACGCGACTGTTCGGTGAAGCGTTGCACCAGGGCGTCCAGCTCGGCCGCGCCCAAACCGGCCGAGGCCGCGGTGAACCCAACCATGTCCGCGAAGCCCACAGCCCGCACCAGCGGGAAGTTCTCGCGCATTTCTTCCGGCCACGACCCGGCGGTGGCAATGCGGGCACCGATCGACCTGATAATGCCGGCCAGGTGCTTGCGCCAGGCGTACATCATTTGGTCTTCCAGGATGTCCGCCAGGTCCGCCACCTGGTCCAGCACCACCAGCCGGGCGGACTGAACATCCAGGTCGTAGCGGGCCGCCGCGTCATCGACCAGGGTTTCGAACTGCCACCAGGCCAGGCGTTCGGTGGTGTGGGACACGGCCCTGAGCAGAGACGTCTCGGTGTCCCGGCCCAGGACCTCATAGAGCACCACTTCATGGGCGGCGGTAATGGCTTCCACATCGGCCGCGTTGAAGGCGGGAGCGCCTTCTTCCGGTGCCGGCAGGCCCAGGCAGCGCCACAGCGCCAGGACTTCGTCTTGTGAGATGCCGGTTTGATCGGCCACTTCTTCGAGTGTCAGGACGGCCGGGGCGCCGGCAATGGTGTCGGCACGCTGATCCACCGTGGAGTAGCCTCCACTGTGTTGTAGTGCCCCGCCGCCACCGACCACGCTCCCACTCTAGACGATCTGCGCGGTCACCTTGGCGTGGTTGACGACAAGTTAACGCTGGCGTCCTTGGATGGTCACAGTGCCGGTCATGGCGCCCGTCATGGCGCCGGGCGTAGGTGTTCCACTTGGCCCGCCCGCAACACCGTGATCTGGCCGCCGGGCAGGGCCAGTTCAAGGGCGCCATCGGGCAGCAGACGGCTGGCCCGGCCGGTCTGGGTGGTGCCGTCGGGTTGGCTGGCCCGCACCACTTGGCCCAGGGTGCCAAGCCGGGCGCTGATGGCCGCCAGCAGGCCGGCGGGGTCCAGGGCCCAGAGCTGGTACACCGCCGCATAAGCTCGCAGCAGGCCTGTCGCCAGGCCAGTCCGGTCGACTTGGTTGGGGGGGCGGTCCAGGGTGGCCAACGAGGTGGCCTGCGGGGTGGGCAGTTCGGCCGCCGTCTGGCTGACGTTGAGCCCAATGCCCGTCACGACCTCCCCGGTGGGTGCCACCTGGGTCAGCAGGCCGGCCAGTTTGTGGCCGTCCACCAGCACGTCGTTGGGCCACTTGAGGGTGGCCCGGCCGGGCACCACGGCGTCCAGTGCCTGGACGGTGGCCAGCCCGGCCGCCAAGGCCAGCAGGGTTAGGGGCGAGGCAGTACCGCTGGGCCGCACCAGGACGCTGGCCAAGATGGCGCT
>JAISTN010000161.1 GCA_031272565.1 Bifidobacteriaceae bacterium | reverse complement strand
CGCGGGCAATCTCATCTGAGGCAAGTGTTGCGCTTCCCGGACCCTTCACCTGAGTCAAGTCGCGGGAAGCCATTTAGCCAGCGCTGGTTACGATTTGAGGCGTGAGAATCGCCGAGCGGGCCGGGGCCGGCCGGGCGCCCAATGCCCTGGCCCTCTCCGCGGCCCGCCTGCGGGCTGAAGGGGTCCAGTTGACGGACCTGACCGACACCAACCCGACCCGGCACGGCCTGGCCGATCCGGCGGTCTGGGAGGCCGTCGCCATGGCGGCCCGGGGTGCTCCGCGGTATGAACCAGAGCCGCGCGGACCCCTGGTGGCGCGTGAGGCGCTGGCGGAGCACTTTGGCGGCGGGCCGGGGGAGTACTGGCTGACGGCATCGACATCGGAGGCCTACTCCTGGCTGTTGACGCTCCTAGCCGAACCAGGCGGCCAGGTGGCGGTGCCGCGGCCCGGCTATCCCTTGGTGGAGCCGCTGGCCCGCCTAGCCGGGGTCAAGGCGGTGGGCTATCCGTTGCACTACGTGGCCGGCCACGGCTGGATCTATGACCTGGCTGGCTTCGAGGCGGCGGCCACAGGGGCGGCCGCGGCGGTCCTGGTCAATCCAGGCAACCCGACCGGTTCGTACCTGTCAGCGGGCACGGCCGCCCAGGTGGCGGCGGTAGCAAAGAAGCGGGATAGTGCACTGATAGTCGATCAGGTGTTCTATTCACACAGCCTCGAGAGCGGGGGAGAGGGTGGGGCAGTGGGGGAGGCAGGTAACCCAATAGAGGTTTGGGACTCCCCCGCGGCGCCGCTCAGGTTCCGGCTGGACGGCCTGACGAAACTGGTCTGCGGCCCGGGCCTGAAGCTGGCCTGGATCCGGCTGGCAGGGCCAAAACCGCAGGTCAGGGACGTGGCGGCGGCACTGGACAACATCGCCGACACGTTCTTGCCGGTGAGTAGCGCCATCGCACTGGCCTTGCCGCAGATTCTGGAGCGGGCGCACGGCGTCGTCGCGGCGGTGCGGGCCAGGCTGCGGCAGAACCTGGCCGCGCTGAGGTCTGGCCTGGGTGATGAGCGTGTCCGGATCATTGAAGGCGGCTGGGTGGCGATCGTGGACCTGGACCCGCCTGGGGGCGGGCAAGACTTGGCCCAATGGTTGTTGGAACGCGAGCATCTGGCGGTGCACCCAGGCTGGTTCTACGACCTGGCGGATGCATCCGCGATTGTCGTCTCGCTGTTGCCCAGCCCGGATGAGTTTGCCGCCAACGTTGCCCGATTGGCGGCGGCGGCAGGGCGACTGGCCGTGTGCGAGACCTGAGAGCTGGTTGCGTCAAGCGTGAACGTACGCACACCGACCCAATGCGCCGATAATGCACATTATGTCGCATTGAACGTAAGTCGACGCTGGTTGCCCGGGTTGCCCTCTCCCCTTATGTCTCATTGAACGCAGGGCGCCCCTTTATGTGTGTGCTGCCCACTCCCCTTATGTCGCATTGAACGTCGGCCGACGGCCGTCACCTGAGTTGCCCTCTCCGCTTTGGAGATTGGGGGCTCGGCTAGGGGCGGCTGCCGGTCCGGGTGATGACACCTTCGCAGGCGCACGTGGGTTGTCCTCGGCCGCAGCCGAGGCCAAGCCGGCCGGCCGGTGACTCCCCCGGCCGGGTTGGGGCTTGGGCTTGCGCTTGAGCGCACACAAGTGGGGCCCTGGAATGTGACGTTCGTCACGCCCGGAAAACTGGCGTTTGCGGTGGCCAAACGGGCGCGGCGCTCTGACCTGGGGCTTTGGGCCCAGAATTGGCCAACTTGGCCCCGTGGGGGCGCCGACACGGAAATTCCGCCCGCCAACGCCTCCGGCCAAACGGTGACAGGATGTCACGTGAAGCCCCTCAGCATCCGAAGGGGGACCCGCCAGGGTCCACGTGAGCGAGTACAGGAGTGACGGCCATGGCAGAACGTCGCCTGACAGGCAGCGGCATCGGAGTGCATTCGTTCGAGACGGAAGAGGGCATCGAATTCGCCGCTCGCATGAACGTGACGTATGACTGTCACTGCGGGCATGCCTCCACCCTGCCGTTCTCGGTCGAAGCCGAAGTGCCCAAGATGTGGCCCTGCCGCTGCGGCGGCTTGGGCGTGCTGCGTGACTTGAGCGGTTTCCAGGCACCGGAAGGCCGCAAGAAGCGCAGCCATTGGGACATGGTGCTGGAACGGCGCACCGTGGCGGACCTGGAACTGCTGCTGGAGGAGCGCCTGACGCTGCTCAGGGAGCGTCGCCTGTCCGCGAACGCCGCCGTCTAGCCGCCAGCGCCGCCACGGCGGCCCCTATTCCGGCCAGCCAGAGCGCCGCGCCCGCCAACGGGAAAGCCCAACTCAACACAGGCGCCAGGTAGGCGGCCGGTGTCAGCGAGGTGCGCAACGGCAACGTTGCCACCATCTCGGCCGCCTCGAACAGGCCGGTCTGTTGCAGCACCGTGCCATCCGGGGCGATCACCGCACTGACGCCAACGGTTGAAATCTGAACCACCGCCCGGCCGTGTTCGATTGCCCGCAGGCGTGACATGGCCAACTGCTGCAAGGATTCGGCCGTGTCGCCAAAGGAGGCGTTGTTGGTCTGGATGACCAGGAACTCCGCCCCGGCCTTGACGGACTGCGTCACGATCGCGTCATCGGCCACCTCGAAGCAGATCACGTCCCCCATGGTGACGGACCGGCCCAAGCGTTCCACCGGCAGGTCGATCACACCCACCTTGGAGCCGGGCAGCATGTCGTGTGCAATCAGGTCCACCTTCTTGGTGAACAGGCGGAAGAAGCCGCGGGCCGGGATGTACTCCGCGAACGGCGCCGGGTGCTGTTTGGCATACGTGTCGGTGATGCCAACTCCGGGCTCCCACAGCACGCCCAGGTTGTAGCGCTGGCCGGTGTCGGTGTATTCGATCGACCCGACCAGGATGGGCGCGCCGATGGCCTGGGCGGCGCCGTCGATGGCGTCGGCCGCGGCCTGGTCGGTATTGGGGTCGATGTCGGTCGCGTTCTCTGGCCACAGGACGACATCGGGCCGCTCCCCCGCCTGCGCCAGTTTGAGCGTGCCGTTGACATGGTTTTGCAGGACCTCGCGCTGGTGGGCGAACAGCCCTTCCTCTGTCACGGCGACATTGCCCTGCACGGCGACGATATCAATAGTGCCGGCCTGCTCCCCCGTCCCCAACGGGAACACCAGGGGCACGGCCAGCAGGGCGACCGCGGCGGCCACTCCCCCGCCGGCCCAGCGCCAGCGCCGGGCTCGCAGGTGCCTGATGGCGCCCGCCAACAACGCTCCCGTGGCCGCGGTGGTGAAGGCGATCAGGGTGGCGCCGCCCACCCAGCCCCAGCGCCCCAAGGGCGAATCGGCCTGTGAGAAGCCGAAGCGCTCCCAGGGGAAGCCGCCAAAGGGGAAGACGCCGCGGAAGGTGTCGGCGGCGGTGAACAGCAGTGCGAACAAAAGGGCTTTGATTAGGTACGATGTCGATCCCAGCAGTCTGGTGGCGTAGCCGTAGGCGGGTACCGCCAGGCCCAGGAAGAAGGCACTGGCGGCGGCCAGGGCCAGCCACGGCAGCGTGCCGGCGGCGACGTGCGCCCACCAGATCAGCGGCAGGAACATGACCAGCCCGTAACCGACGGCGGCACCGAAGCCACGCCACGGTCCCAAGAGTTCGGCCACGGTGAACAACAGGCCGGCGGAAACTGGCGCCAGGAACCACCAGTTGATGCCCGGGAAGGCGGCGCAGCCGGCTAGGCCTCCTAGCAGCGCCAACGCCCAGGCCAGCGCCAGGGCGCGTCTGGAGGGTTTGGCGCTCTGGGCCGGCCGGTAGGTCACCGCAACAGGTTACCGGTGCAACCCACTGCGGGAGATGCGCCCGCTGCCCTTCGGGCCAGGCCGCTACGCTGCGGCGCTGTTTTCTACTGGGCAACGGGCCATCCCGCTGACGCTCCACTCACGATGGGCTTTCAGAGTCCTTCACGCGGGGGGACGCGTTGAGGATAAAGCTAGTGGCCCCGGCCAGGCCCGGGCAAAGGCCTCCGCGCGCCCCTGCGGCGTGTCTCAAGCACAACTTGAAACCCAATCGCTGGCGCTAGCCAGGTATGCGTAAATCGTTGACAAAGCGGCCACCTGTTGCGGGGTGTTTCTGGGGTAGGCGCGCGCACGGGTTGGGTTGGCTCAGGGGTTTTCAGCGGCGACGACGCCGCGGCGGACGGCCTGCATGGCGGCGCGGGCGGCGCTGTACAACTCTTCGGTTGGGGCCACCGCCTGGATGTGGTCCAGCACGTCCAAGACCTGTTTGGCCAGGCGCACAAAGTCGCCCGGGCTGAGCAGGTCGGTCACCAGAACTTTGGCTAGGGACTGGCCACTAGCCCAGCGCCAGACCGCCGCCGAAGCGGCCGCGTCAACCCCGCGCGACGGCGCCAGGCCGTGCAACTCTTCCGCCGCGGCCAGGCGGGCGCAGGCGGCCTCGGCCCCCGCCACGCCCGCCCGCACCGGCCCCGGTAGAGGTTCGGGCGGTGGGGGGTTGTCGCTGCGGGTCTCGAACACCAAGGCCGCCACCACGGCGGCCAGCGCCGCCGG
>JAISTN010000129.1 GCA_031272565.1 Bifidobacteriaceae bacterium | reverse complement strand
CGCCTGGGCTCTGGGGCCGGGCGTGGCGGCCGGGGCCGACGATCAGTTGGGGCGGATTGCGCGGGCCCTCAAATGGGCCAAGAACGAGCGGGTGCCAACCGTGCTGGATGCCGGTGGTTTTGCCCTTCTGCCGCCGCCGCCGGACCGGCTGGAGCCTTGGATCATCCTGACGCCGCACGCCGGTGAGATGGCTACCTTGCTGACCGACCGGGGCATCCCCACCGAGCGTTCCCAGGTTGAAGAGCAGCCGGCCTACTACGCCCGCCTGGCGGCCGAACTGGTGGGCGGCACCGTGCTGTTGAAGGGCCCGGCCACCGTGGTGGCGGGCCAGGACGGCGCGCTTTACGTCCAGGCCGACGGCGTCCGCTGGCTGGCCACCGCCGGCACCGGCGACGTGCTGACCGGGCTGATCGGCGCCCTTCTGGCGGGTCACGGCAACTCGGTGGCGATTGTGCCGGAGCTGCCCGCCCAGGTGGCAGCTCTGGGGGCCATGGTGCACGGCCGGGCGGCCAAACGGGCCGCCCAGGAGTGCGGCCAGATGGATCAGCCGGCCGGCCCGGGCGGCATCGGCAAACCGATCAGCGCCATGGACGTGGTCCGGGCGCTGCCGTTGACCATTGCCGAGTTGTTGGGACGGTAACGGCTGATGGGCGCGGGGCCAATGGGCGGCGAAGTGGCGGACTTGGCCCGGCCAATGCCGGGTAGGGCCATCATCAACCTGGATGCGATCACGGCCAACATCGCGTTGCTGCGGGCCAAGGCCGGCCGGGCGGCCTTCATGGCTGTGGTCAAAGCCAACGGCTACGGGCATGGCGCTGTGCCGGTGGCCAGGGCGGCCCTGGCCGCCGGCGCCACCTGGTTGGGGGTGGCCCAGGTGAGCGAGGCCCTGGCGGTGGCACGGGCCCTGGGCGGCCTGCCCGATGGCGCCCGCCTGATGACCTGGATCATTGGCGCCAACGGCAACCTGCGGGCGGCGGCCCAGGCCGGGCTGGATGTGGGCGTTTCGACGCCGGGCCAGGCGGAGGCCGTGGCGGTGGCTTCCGGTGAGGCCGGCGCGGCCACGCGCGTGCACCTGAAGATCGATTCCGGCTTGGGCCGGGCCGGGGCGCCACCGGCCTTTGGCCAGTGGGAGGCGCTGGTGCGCCGGGCCCTGGAACTGGAGGCTGATGGCCTGGTCAAGGTGGTGGGCGTCTGGTCACACTTCGCCTGCAGCGACGACCCGGGCCACCCTTCGGTGGTGGCCCAACTGGAGGCCTTCCAGGCCGGTGTGGACCAGGCCCAGGCGCTGGGGGCGCGCCTGGAGGTGCGGCATATCGCCAACTCCGCCGCGCTGTTGACCAGGGACGATGTGTCGTTTGATCTGGTGCGGCCGGGCCTGGCCATGTATGGCCTGAGCCCCATTCCGGACCTGGCCAGCGCCGCCCAACTGGGTCTGGTGCCGGCCATGACCCTGGAATCCCACCTGGCTACGGTCAAACGCCTGCCAGCCGGGCACGGCGTGTCTTACGGGCATCTGTATCACGTGCCGGCTGGTGTGGGCCCGGCCGGTTCGGTCACCGCCACCGTGCCGCTGGGTTACGGCGACGGCATCTTCCGTTCGGCGTCCGATGCCGCCCCGGTGCAGGTGGGCGGGCGGCGGCTCAGGCTGTGCGGGCGGGTTTGTATGGACCAGTTTGTGGTCGACTTGGGGCCGGATTCGACGGCCGAGGCGGGTGAGCGGGTGGTCCTGTTTGGACCCGGCCTGGATGGCGAGCCGACGGCTCAGGATTGGGCCGAGGCGGCGGGCACCATCTCGTATGAGATCACCACCCGGTTGCCGGCCCACTTGCCGCGCGAATATGTGGGCGGGGTGGGGAACCGGTGAACCTGGTCGGTGGGGCCGGGGACGTGGCTGGTGAGGGAGAAGGCCAAACTGGGGCGGTTCAGGCCGAGGTCCGGGTGACGTTGCCCAGTGCCGCCGCCACCCAGGCCTGGGGTGCGGCCTTGGCCAAGGTGTTGCGGGCGGGCGACCTGGTGATCCTGGGCGGGCAGCTAGGGGCTGGCAAGACCACGTTGACCCAGGGGATTGGCGCCGGGCTGAACGTGCGTGGCCAGGTGGCTAGCCCCACTTTCATCATCGCCCGGGTCCACCCGCCGTTGGGGGAGGGGCCGGCGTTGGTGCACGTGGACGCCTACCGGTTGGAGTCGCTGGACCAGCTCGATGCCCTGGACTTGGACACCTCGCTGGAGGACTCTGTCACCGTGGTGGAATGGGGTTCCGGCCTGGCTGAACGCCTGGCCGGGGACCGGCTGGAGGTCTGGCTTGAGCGGGCCCGGGGGGCTGGGGTGGCCGCGGGCGCCGGGGGCGAGGTGCGGACGGTGGTGGCGCGGGGCATCGGGCAACGTTGGGCCGGTGTGCGGCTACCTGAAGCCTGAACTGGGCCACCGGTACTAGGCTGACCTGGTGCCCAAGTTGCCCCGGCTGAACCCACGCCTCGCCATCGGGCTGGCGTTGCTGGCGCAGCTTTCCGTCAACTCTGGTTCGGGTTTCGCGGTGCGCGGCTTCGAGGTGGCCGGCCCGGCCGCCATGGTGTTGCTGCGCAACGGCTTTGGCGCCCTGATCCTGCTGGCGGTGATCCGGCCTCAGGTGCGCGGCTTGACACGGCGGGCGTGGCAGGCGGTGGGCCTGTACGGGTTGTCGCTGGTGGTGATGAACTCGTTCTTCTACGAGGCGATTGGCCGCCTGGCCGTGGGGCCCGCC
>JAISTN010000054.1 GCA_031272565.1 Bifidobacteriaceae bacterium | reverse complement strand
CGCCTTGGCCTCGGAGATGTCCCCCAGGTCGCCCTGGCGGGCCAGCTTTTCAACCGACTCCATCGCCAGGTAGGGGTTGATGGCGGCCGCGCCGTAGCCGGTCAGCAGCGCCACGTGGTGGACCTCGCGGACATCGCCCGCCTCAACCACCAGGCCAATCTGGGTCCGGGTGCGGTTGCGCAGCAGATGGTGGTGGACGGCGCCCACCAACAGCAGGGACGGGATGGGCGCTAGGTCGGCGTTCGATTCGCGGTCCGAAAGGATGATGAAGCTGGTCCCTTCCGCCACCGCCTGGTCAACCTCTTGGCAGATCTCATCCAGCCGGGCCTTCAGCGCCGCGCCGCCGCCGGCCACCCGGTACAGGCCCCGGATGGTGATCGAGGTGAAGCCGCCGGAGCGCTGCTTGTAGCGGGCGATACGCATGATCTTGGCCAGCGACTCGTTGTCCAGCACCGGGAAGGGCAGCACCAGTTTGCGGGCGTGTTCCGGGTCTTCCGCCAGCAGGTTTGGCATGGGCCCGATGGCGGTCGCCAACGATGTCACCATCTCTTCCCGGATGGCATCCAACGGTGGGTTGGTCACCTGGGCGAAGAGCTGGTTGAAGTAGTCGAACAGCAGGCGCGGCCGGTCCGACAGGACCGCCAGGGGCGTGTCGTTGCCCATCGAGCCGATCGGCTCGGCCGCTGTCAGCGCCATCGGCGACAAGATCAGCCGCAACTCCTCATCCGAGTAGCCAAACATGAGCTGGCGCCGGACCACCGATTCGAAGGAGTAGTCGACGTGTTCGCGCGGCGGCAGTTCGTCCAGCCGGACGGTGTACTGCTTGACCCATTCGCCGTATGGTTGCCGGGCGGCCAGGGCCAGTTTGACCTCGTGGTTTTCGACGATCCGGCCGGCCGCCGTGTCGACCAGAAACATCCGCCCCGGCTCCAGGCGGCCTTTGCGCACCACCTGGTCCTGGGGGATGTCCAGCACGCCGGCCTCCGAGGCCATCACCACCAGGCCGTCCTTGGTCACCCAGTAGCGGCCGGGCCGCAGCCCGTTGCGGTCCAGGGTGGCGCCCACCAGGGTCCCGTCCGTGAACGCCATCGCCGCCGGGCCGTCCCAGGCCTCCTGGACGGTGTCGTGATACTCGTAGAAGTCGCGGATGGACTGGTCCATCTCGGTGTTGTTCTCCCAGGCCTGCGGGATCATCATCAACATGGCGTGCGGCATGGACCGTCCGGCCAGGTGCAGCAGTTCCAGCACCGAGTTGAAGCTGGCCGAATCGGATTCGCCGGGCGCACAGATGGGCCGCAGCGGCGCGATCGCTCCGATTAGATCGGACTCCATTTGGCCGGCCCGGGCGCTGAGCCAGTTGCGGTTGCCCATCACGGTGTTGATTTCGCCGTTGTGGGCCAGGTGTGAGAACGGCTGGGCCAGCGGCCAGGAGGGGAACGTGTTGGTGGAGAAACGCGAGTGGACCAGCGCGATGGCGGTTTCATAGTCCGGGTCGCTCAGGTCCGGGAAGAATGGCTCCAGTTGGGCCGTGGTCAACATGCCCTTGTAGACCAGGGTGCGGGCCGAAAGGGAACAGAAGTAGGTGTCCCACTGGTTCAGGGCCCGCTTCTTGACCCGGTAGGCCCGCCGGTCCAGGTCGATGCCTGCCAACTGCCCGGCCGGGTCGGTGATCAAGACCTGGCGCATGGTGGGCATATTGGCCTTGGCGGTGGGGCCGATCGGCTCGGGTTTGATGGGCAGGTCACGCCAGGCCAGCACCTTCAGGCCCTCTTCCGCCACGATCTGGTCGACCCCGTCCATGGCGGCGGCCGCGGCGTGGGCGCCCTGCGGCAAGAAGGCCAGGCCAACCGCGTAGTGGCCGGGTTCCGGCATGGTGGCGCCGGCCGGCAGCAGCGGGGTGAAGACCTTGGCCATCAGCTTGTGGGGCATCTGGCTGAGCAGCCCGGCGCCGTCGCCGGTGGTGGTTTCGGCGCCGACGGCGCCCCGGTGGTCCAGGTTCTCCAGCACTGTCAGCGCGGCATCGACGATGTCGCGCCCCGGCTTACCCCGCATGGTGGCAACGAACGCGACACCACAGGCGTCGTGCTCGTGAGCTGGATCGTACAGACCCTGGGCGTGGGGCAGGCTGGGCATGGTCACCTCGATTTCGTGTAGCCGCGGTCCATCATTCCGCGCACGCGGATGGCAGACATACCTTACCGCTACTCACGTTTTGAGACGGTTTCGTCCGTCTACTGGACGTCACCAGGGGTTTTGCCGGGCGCCGCGCCGGGCGGCGGCGCCGTGGTGCCACCCACCTGCAGCTGGGTTGGCAACTGGATGCGGGAGGTGTTCGGGTCGCGGCCCTCGATCATGGCCTTGATGGTGGTGATGGCCAGCCGGGCGATCTCTTCCAGCGGCTGGACCACGGTGGTCAGGCGCGGCACCGACCAGGCGGCCAGCTTGGTACCGTCAAAGCCCACCACCGACAGGTCCTGCGGCACCCGCACGTTCCGAAGGCGGGCCGCCTCCATCACGCCCCAGGCGCAAACGTCACTGTTGGCCACAATAGCGGTGGGCCGGTTGGGCAGGTCCAACAGTTCGCCGCCCAGTTCCAAACCGGACTCATAGGCGAAATGCCCCTGGCGCAGCAGCGTGATGGGGTCACCCAGGCCGGCGTCCAAGATGGCGGAGACGGCCCCGTGGGCCCTTTCGGCGGCAAAGACCTTGCCCTTGGGCCCGGCAATCACGCCAATCCGTTTGTGCCCCAGATCGATCAGGTACTGCGCCTGCGACCGCCCGCCGGTGAAGTTCGAGGCGGAAATGGTCACCATGCCGGCCGTCATCATGGTCTGGGAATCGATTGCCACCATCGGCAGTTCAATCCGGGCGCAGGCCTGGATTTGGGCCGGCTCCAGTTCACATGTCACAAACAGGGCCCCTTGGCAGCCGCCGCCCAGCAGCGACCGGGCCCAATCATCCACCCGGGCGGCGGCCACCCCGGCCTTAGGCGGCGCCAGGATGCGCAGCATCATTTCGACCCCCAGGGCGGCGGCCGAATTGAGCAGATCTTGCAACAACTCCGGCGAATACATGTTGGCGTCGACCTGGTCGAAGATCACCACCACCCGCTCCACAGCACTGCCGGGCAGATCGGCCCGGGCGGTGGTGGGGCGGTAACCCAGTTCGACCATGGCCTGACGGACCCGTTCCCGGGTCTCCGGCGCCACACCGCTGCGGCCGTTCAGCACCTTGGAGGACGTTGCCACCGACACGCCCGCCCGGCGCGCCACCGCTTCGAGCGTAATGCGCGATCCAGTCACTGGGGCGTCCTTCCGGCTTGGCGGGCTCACGGTGTTCCCCACAGCCTACTCAAACGCCCCGGCCGGTTGC
>JAISTN010000023.1 GCA_031272565.1 Bifidobacteriaceae bacterium | reverse complement strand
CTGGCCGGCCGGCAGGCGGCAGTCGACCGCGTCTAGGGCGCCGTTGATCAGCACCAGGGCGTCCCGGTGCGACGGTTCTGGGGAGTGGCGCAGCATCTGGACGGTGCGGAAGCCCGGGTCCAGCCATTGGTTGACGGCCACCGGGGCGCCGCCCGGGGCGTACCAGCCCAGGTCCGGCAGCCCGTCCGGGAACGGCTGGCCGGTCAGGTAGCGGTCTGGCCGCAGCGTGGGGTGCTGGTGGCGCAACTGGAACAGCCGGCGCACGGTTTCCATCAGATCGCGTTGGGTGTCCGTCAAGTCCCAGTTCAGCCAGGAGATGGGGGAGTCCTGGCAGTAGGCGTTGTTGTTGCCTCGCTGGGTGCGGCCGAATTCGTCCCCGGCGCAGTACATCGGTACGCCGGCCGAAAAGGCCAGGGTGGCAAACAGGTTGCGGACCGAGCGCCAGCGCAGCATGGCGATGGTGTCCAGACCCAGATCCGCCCCCGCCAGCAGGTCTGGTGCGTCCTCGCCAATCAAGCCCTCCACGCCGTGGTTCCAGGAGCGGTTGTCATCGGTGCCGTCGCGGTTGTCTTCGCCGTTGGCCAGGTTGTGCTTGTAGTCGAAGCAGACCAGGTCGCGCATGGTGAAACCATCGTGGGCGGATACGAAGTTGATCGATCCGGCCGGGCCGTGATCGCCAATCGGATCCGAGCGCCCAAACAGGTCAGGTGACCCAGACATGCGCGTGGCCAGGTCCTTGGGCGACTGGGCCGGCCGGCCGGCCGCCATGTCCTTGGGGCCTTGCAGCCAGAACGACCGCACATCACCCCGGAAGGCGTCGTTCCAGGCCGCGATGGGCGGTGGGAAGGAGCCGGTTTGCCAGCCGCCGGGGCCAATGTCCCACGGTTCGGCGATGTGCTTCAGCGCCCGCAGCACCGGGTCGGTGCGCAGGCAGACCAACAGCGGATGGTTGGCGTCAAAACCGGCATAGCCCCGCGCCAAGGTCACCGCCAGGTCGTAGCGGAAGCCATCCACCTGGTATTCCTCCGCCCAGTGGCGCAGCGAATCGAGTGTCATGGCGACGGTTTGGGCGCGGCGGAAATCGAGCGTGTTGCCGGTGCCGGTGACATCGGCGTAGCGGGCCGGGACGGAGCCGTCGTGCATGTACCAGGCGAGGTTGTCCAGGCCGCGCCAGCAGACGGTGGGGCCGGACAGGCCGGTTTCGCAGGTGTGGTTGTAGACGACATCGAGAATCACCTCGATGCCGGCCTCGTGCAGCAGCCGCACCATGCCCTTGACCTCTTGGATGACAGCTTCCGGGCCGGCCGCCTGGGCGGCGGCCGTGGCGTAGCGGGGATTGGGCGCGAAGAAGCTCAGGGTCGAATAGCCCCAGTAGTTGTTGAGGCCCTGTTTGGCCAGGTGCGGTTCTGTCATGGAGGCGTGAATGGGCAGCAGTTCCAGGGTGGTCACGCCCAGGGAGGTCAGGTGGTCGATGGTCACCGGGTGGGCCAGGCCGGCGTAGGTGCCGCGCAGTTCCGGGGGCAGGGCCTTCAGCAGCTTGGTCAGGCCCCGGACGTGGCCTTCCATGATGACGGTCCGTTCCCACGGGATGGCCGGGCGGCGCGAGATGCCCCAGTCGAAGGCTCCGTCCGTGACTACGGAATAGGCCATGAAGGGAGCCGAATCGCGGGCGTCGGCCAGCCAGGGGGTGGCCACGGGTTTGAACTGCTGGTCAACCGCGTGCGTGAACAGGGCGGGTGAGAAGACCGGGTGGCCGTCCAGGCCGTGACCGTAGGGGTCCAGCAGCAGCTTGTTCGGGTTGTACAGGTGCCCGGCCACCGGGTCCCACGGTCCGTGGGCCCGCAGCCCGTAGCGCTGGCCGGGCCGCACCCCGGGCACGTGCGCGTGCCACACCCCGCCGGTGGGGCCAAACAGGGGCAGGCGCGTCTCTTGTTGGTGCACGGTGTGGGGCTGGTCGATCAGACACAGGTCGACGCCGGTGGCGTGGTCGGCCTGGACCACCACGTCCACGCCATCGCCGGCCAGGCGGACGCCGGGCACACGGGTTGCGGGAAACCGCAACGGCGCCAGCGCGCCTGGTTCTAAGGGCACCGTCACATTTTGCCGCATGATTCTGACCTGATGTCCCACCTTCTGCCTAGGTGCCAGGGTGAGGACTCGTCCGAGGCGGTGGGGCGGACGCCGGGCGGCCGCTCTGGGGCCCGGCCGCGGGCGGTGTGGCCGGTGGGCGACCCCGGCGGCGCCGGCAGGCTGGCGGCCAGCCGTGACGTGGCGGGTGATCTGCCTGGTGGCGCTGGCCAGCGGCCGCGGCCGGGCCGGGCGGTAGTGGTAGTTGGGGTGGGCACAGCCGTGGTTTGGCGCCGGCTGGAGCGGGCGACTGGGGCCACCAGCGTCACCCCGGAACCGGAAAAAAAGGGTGACCCGGATCACGTCCAAGTTCTGGGAGAAAATACCCGCCACGGCGAGCCGTACCCTGGTGCGGGCTCACTTGGTCGGTTATGGTGGGCCCAGGTTTGATTCATATCTCTGTGGCGGCGGCAGCGGAAATCCGGCGGTGAGCCGTCCCGCCAAAGGCCAACCTTGGGGCGCGGCTCCGCGGTTGGCCCCCGGCGTGGCGGCGGGCTGTTTGCCCGGGTCGCTACGGCCGCCAAAGCGATATGGGTGAATCCGGAACTCATTCTCCGCGCTGAAATGAGAGTAGTGAATCATGTCACGTGTTCTTCCCCGTTTTACCGTGACGAGGGCCCGGGCCGGATTGGTCTTGACCTCGTTAGCTTTGGCTGGTTTGGCCGTGCCTGCCTTGGTGCCGGCCGCGCCCGCCACCGGACTGCCGGAGGTTCTGCCGTTGGCCGTCTCCAGCGATGACGACACCACACCGCAGGTGGTGGCAGAGGTGGTGGCCCAAGCCTTGGAGGACCAAGGCGAGGCCCTGGTGGTGGCGCCCGATGCCGCCGCTGCGCCACCCAGTGAACCGGCCCCCCTGGAGACCCAGGAGCCGGACTCGACCGTGGAACGCCTGGACCTGGAGCAGGCCGGCGGCGCCCAGGTCGAGGTGCCGGACCCGGCCGGCCAGGTCGAGGCCTACGTCAGCGAGGCGCTGCCCACCGAGTCCTTCAGCGTGGCGGGCGTGACCTGGGAGGGCGGCACCGAACCGGCCCGCGTCCTGGCCCGCACCTACCAGGACGGGGATTGGAGCGAGTGGTACGACTTGGAGGTGGACGATGGCGGCCCGCAGCCGGACAGCGACGAGGCGGCGGCGGCCGCGGCGGCGCAGGCCACCCGCCAGTCCACCGGTGTGCTGATCGCACCGGAGGCTGAGGCCATTCAGATCCAGGTCTTGTCCCAGCCCGGTGCGGCTTTGCCGGAGGGGATTGGCACCGCGGTGGTGCCAGATGCGGCGGTTGACGCCGCCGGCACCGCGAGCACGGCCGCGAGCAGCGCGAGCACCACTGCGAGCACAACGAGCACCGCTGCGA
>JAISTN010000357.1 GCA_031272565.1 Bifidobacteriaceae bacterium | reverse complement strand
GCGACGACGTCTACATGGCCTACGCGGAGGATGGCCTGGTGGTGCTGGTGACCGAGGATGATGAGGTCATGGTGGCGGAGATGGCCGACTTCGAAAAGGAACTGTGGACGGCTGATCTGCCGGATGATTACCGCTCGTACTACCTGACCGACCAGGCGGGGACGCTGTGGGTGGCCACGGAGGATGGCTATGCCGAAGCCAAGACTGGCGAACTGGTCGGCTTCGGTGATGACTTGGATGACGATGAGACGGGTTACATGCTGACCACCGGCGGTGTGCTGTTGCGCTATGAGGCCGGCAGTTCCAGTAGCACCGCCAGCGCCATGGCGGTGGACCCCAAGACGGGTGACGACCTGTGGGATGACGAGGTCACGAAGCTGTCTGGTTACTTGGTGCAGCAAGGTGATCTGTTGGTGGCGCCGATCAACGGCAACAAGGTGGTGGCCTACAAAGCCTCGAACGGCGAGGAGCAGTGGTCCGTCCGGGTGAGCGGGGTTGAGTCGGTTGAGGCCCTGCCCAACGGCAACTTGGCGGCCGTGTCGGATTACAGCGGCGGCACGGGCACGGTGACGTTGCTGAAGTCCAAGGATGGCAGCGAGTTGGCCGAGGCCAATGATGTCGCCATGAGCCAGTGGGCCACGGGCAACAAGGTGGGCTATGGCGTGGCTGATGGCAAGGTGCAGGGGTACGACCTGACCGGTGATTCCAGCAAGCGGCTGTGGTCGCTTAACCTGAAACTGGGCTCGTCAGACAGCGCTTACCTGAGCGCCAGTGGCGGGCACCTGTGGGTGCGGGTTCAGGAGTACGACAGTGACAGCGGCTATGTCAGTGTTTCCACGCTGTACGAGGTGGTCAAGGGGTAGCGCCGGTACTAGCGTGGTTGTATGGCCGTGAACTCCGGTCCCGAGTATCTTCCGTACCCCCCCGAAGCCGAACGGCGGGCGGCCGGGCCACGGCCTGAGGGGCCCGCGGACCAGCCGGGCGCCCTGGGGCAACTGCCGTTGCCGGGGCGCGATGACGCGGATTTGGCCGGGCTGGCTGGCTTGGACCTGACCTCGCCGCCGCCCGCCCCCAAACGCCGGGGCAAGCTGGTGGCCGGGCTGGTGGCCGTGGTCGCGGCATTGGCCGTGGCGGGGGCCGCTAGCTGGTTCTTCCTGCTGCGGGACACCAGCCAACCGGTGGCGGCCCAGCCAATGGTGTGGGGTCAGGCGCCGGATCTGCTGAGCCAGCCCCGGCTGGGTGATCCGGTGGTGGTTTCCAGCCTGGCGGACATCGGCTTTGACCAGGTGGTCACCTCGACGTTGAGTTACAACGCCGTCTTCCTTGATGCCACCCACGTGGCGGTCATGGTGGAGACGTTCATGAATGAGGCGGCCGTGGTGGTGCTGGACCTGGCCACGGGCCAATTGGCCTGGGAGCTGAATCTGAACCAGGCCACCGGTTGGGATCAGGTGACCGCCCTCGGGGTGTGGCCGGATGGCCAAGGTGGCGCGGTGGTCCAAGTGGAGCAACCCAACGGGGAGAGACAGCCGGTGCTGCTGACGGTCGATGCGGCCGGCAGCGTGACCGGCCGGCGGGCCGGGGCGGAGGTCTACTCCCAGGGCCCGCCGGGCTACCTGGTGCTCACGGAGGCCAACGAACTGGTGGTGGCCGCCGTGGCCGACTTGTCTGCCGACGTGTGGCGGGGCGAGGCGGACTTGACGGCCGATTTGGGCCCCTTGGTGGCCGACGGCGGCGACATCTTCCTGGTGGCGACCGCGCAGGGTCACGTCAATCCACTGACCGGCCAGACGGTGGTCTTCGAGGAGCCTGAGGCTGAATCCCAGATCGGCACCGACTCCACTGGCCCCAACTGGGAGCGGTCTGTCGTTTACTACTGCCAGGACGGCATGGTGTTCCAGGTGGTCGACCTGATTGACCCCGACATGTACTACCCCGAGCAGTTCGAGGTCATGCGGCTGGACCCGGTGACCGGTCAAGCGATGTGGGACGAGCCGGTGAACTGGTTGAGCGACATTGATCCGGCCGCCGGGGTTGGCCTGACCGGTGGCTACCCGGATGATGGCTCTGGTGTGGCCTGGGTGGAGTTGGTCGACTTGGCTACGGGCCAGACCAAGTGGCGCGTGGAGGGCGAGGACCTCCTGGTCGACGCCCACTTTGTGGGGTCAGGGGACGTGGTGGTGCAGTGGTACCTGGAGGATGAGGGCGGTGGTCTTGAGTCGTCGCCGCCGGAAACCATGGATGACCTGACCAGTTCCCAATCGCTCGACACTGACGTGGTCCGCCCCGGCGAGACTTGGATAAGCTACGGCGAGTACATGGCGGAACTACTCGATGGGACCACCGGCGGGGCCAAGGGTGAACTGTGGCGCGGCCCGCTGGAAGACCTTGTGCAATGGCGGGCGGAGCGCCTGGCCTATACCTACGATTCCCTGAACCGCCAACTGAACGCCTACTTGCTTGACACCCCGCTGGGGGATGGCCCGCTCTGGTCGTTCGTGGTGCCGGGGGAGAGCTCGCCCGATGCCCTTTTCTCTTCGACTTTGCCGGACCAGGGGCGCCTGCTCGGTGAAGGCTTCACCCTGACGGCGGTTTCCGGGCACCTGTACCTAATGGAGGAGCAGTACGACGCCGCCGGGGTGGAACTGATCGACCTGTCCTTCCGGGAACTGACCGGGCCGGCATAGCCCCGGCCGGTTGGCGGGTCCCCAGGGGCCCAGCGTCCGCCTCCAGGCGGGCCCTTGACCTGCCCAGGAGGGTCCTTGGCCCCCCGCGGAGCCCGCCACCGGGCAGCAAAAACGCTGCTGGAGCAAAGGTCACAAAATGGTAACGGAATGTGATCCACGTCATATTTCCCACTTACCGCCTACACCTCGGCCATTAGCTAAAAACGCAGGTCAAACGGCACTTCCAGGGTCTGGTAAACGCGCGCGCGCGGCTAGCCCCAAAATTCGCGCGTTGGCCCGGGCCACAAGTCCAAGATTTGGGCATTTCTTGGGGGATAGATTGCAACACGACGTAACGTGTCGCTCGGCGCACTGGGTGCCGTGCGGCCGTCAACGATGATGGAGGTAATCAATGAAACGTCTTGTTGCAGTGGCCGTGGTGGCCCTGGGACTGAGCGCCGGCCTGGCCGCCTGTGGTGGCGGCGACAAGGGCGGGAGCGATTCGTCCGGCACTACGCAAGCTACAGACACCGCCACCGATGGCGCGACATCGGGCGGCGAAAGCACACCCGCCGACGGTGATGGCGGGGACCCTGCCGCCGGCGCCTACGATTGCTCCGACGCCTCTCAGATCCAAGGCACCATCACGGTGTGGGTTGACGAGACTCGTATAACGGCCTTGAAGCCGGCCGCCGACACTTTCTGCGCCGACACTGGTGTCAAGGTTGACCTAGTGCAGAAGGTCTTCGACGACCTGCGCAAAGACTTCGCTTCCCAGGTCGCGGCCGGTTCTGGCCCCGACATCACGGTGGGCGCCAACGACTGGTTGGGTGAGTTCAAGACCAACGGTCTGATCCAGCCCATCGACCTGTCCGGCGTGGCCGACCAACTGACCGAGGCCTCCGTGGCCGCGTTCTCATCCGAGGGCCAGGCCTACGGCGTGCCCTACGGCACCGAAAACATCGCCCTAGTGCGCAACAACGCTCTGATTTCCGAAACCAAGGCCACCACCTTCGACGAACTGATCGAAGAAGGCAAGTCGGTGGGCAAGCAGTATTCGGTCATCATTCCGATGGGCGAAGCAGGCGACGCTTATCACATGTATCCCATCCAGGCCTCGTTCGGCGCCCCGGTCTTCGAGACCGACGCCAACGGCGACTACACCTCGACGCTGGCCATGGGCGGCGACGCCGGCCACAACTTCGCCACCTACCTGGCCAAGCTGGGCCAGGAAGGCGTCGTCAAGTCCACCATCACCGGCGACATTCTGAGCCAGGCCTTCACGGCCGGCGAGGCGCCCTATGTCATCACCGGCCCGTGGAACACCTCAAGCTGGGTCTCCGCCGGCATGGACATCTCCGTGCTGCCGATTCCTTCGGCTGGTGGCCAGCCGGCCGCGCCGTTCATGGGCGTGCAGGGCTTCTACCTCTCGGCCAACGCGCAGAACTCGTTCGACGCGCAGACCTTCCTGGTGGAATACCTGACCAAGGCCGACATCCAGCTTGAGCTGTACAAGCTGGGTGGCCGCATGCCCGCCAACAAGGAGGCCCTGGCCGATCCTTCGATCACCGATGACCCGGTGGCGAAGGGCTTTGCCGAGGCCGCCGGCGACGCCATCGTGCAGCCTTCCATCCCGGCCATGAACTCGGTTTGGGGCCCCTGGGGCCTGACCGAGGTGGCCATCGCCGATGGCAAGGTGACCGATCCGGCCGCCGCCTGGGATCAGATGATCAGCGACATCGAGAAAGCCATCACCGAAGCTGCCGAGTGACATGGCATCACTGCCCACCGGCTGATTCGTCTGCCCGCCGTCCCCGGCCCGCCCCGGGGGCGGCGGGCAGTGCCGGTTCCGCCGGGGCACCCCCCATAACTCCTACGCTGCAGTAGAAGAGGTCATCCATGAGTGAGCTACCGCTCAAGACCCACACCCCTAAGGCCCGCAAAAAGGCGACCCAAGCGGTGGCCGGCGGCTGGGGCCCGGGCTTCATCGCCAAGCTTGTCCTGATGGCCCTGATCGACGCCATCGGCATTTTCGGTGTCATCCAGGCCGTCCGGGCCGAATCCACCACCATCGTGGTGGTGGCCGTGA
>JAISTN010000318.1 GCA_031272565.1 Bifidobacteriaceae bacterium | reverse complement strand
CTGCGGCGCAGGCGCTGCGACGCCGTCAAACCGGCCCCGCGCGGGGCGGCCGGCAGCGCCGAACCGATGGCGGCATAGCCCTCGATCCGGGCCACTTCCTCCACCAGGTCGATGGCGCGGGTCAGGTCCGGCCGCCAACTGGGCGGGGTCACCCGCCAGGGACCGGCCCCGGCGATGCCGCCCACCTCGGCGTGGCGCACGTCATGCCCACCGCTGGTTTCCACCTGGCAGCCGATGGCTTCCAAGACCCGGCGCACGGTGCTGGCCGTATAGGCCTCGCCGACAATGACGGCCGGGTAACCCGGATCGAACGAGATGGCACTGGGCGGCGCCACCGACCGGTTGTCGGTCACGGCCCGGTCCGGTTCGCCCCCGCCGTACTGGATCAGCAGGTCGATCACCCGCTGCACCGCCTTGGGTGGCAGTTCCGGGTCGACCCCGCGTTCGAAACGCTTGGCCGCCTCGGACGACAGCTTGTGGCGGCGTGAAGTGCGCGCCACCGTGATCGGGTCGAAGTGGGCGCCCTCGATCAACAGGTCGGTGGTGGCCTCGGTCACCTCAGAGGAGGCGCCGCCCATCACCCCGGCCAGGCCCAGCACCCGGGAAGCCCGCCGGCCGCCCGGTGAATCCGTGATCAGCAGGTCCTCCGGGTCCAAGGCCCGGTCCACGTCATCGAGCGTCACCAGGTGCTCCCCCGGTGTCGCCCGGCGGACCACGATCGGTTCCGCCACCCCATGCAGGTCATAGGCGTGCAACGGCTGGCCCAACTCCAGCATGACGTAGTTGGTCACGTCCACACCCAGCGAAATGGGCCGCATGCCGGCTTGGCGCAGGCGGCGCTGCATCCAAGCCGGTGAAGCCTTGAACGCCTGGCAGCCGCGCACAATCCGGGCCACAAAGCGGTCGCAGCCCACCCGGCCGCCAATTGGGCTGGCATCATCGACCTCGACCCCAAAGCCGTCCGCCGTGGCCGGGGGCGTGTCCAACAGGGCCGGGTCGCGGAAAGCCACCCCGGTGGCGTGGCTGAATTCGCGGGCCACCCCCCGGATGGAGAAGCAGTAGCCCCGGTCAGGGGTGACGTTGACCTCGACGGTCTGTTCGTCCAGGTGCAAGACCGGCAACAGGTCGGTGCCCACGGCCGGGTCCAGGCCCATGCGGGACAGCACCAGGATGCCGGAATGGTCCTCCCCCAGCCCCAGTTCCCGCTCGGAGGCGATCATGCCGTCCGATACGTGACCATACGTCTTGCGGGCACTGATGGGGAACGGCCCGGGCAGCACCGCCCCGGGCAGGGCCACGGCCACCTTGTCGCCGGGGCCAAAGTTGTGGGCGCCACAGACAATGCCGCGCACGCCGCCGTGCTCCGGGCCAACATCGACCTGGCACCATTCGATGGTCTTGCCGTTCTTTTGCGGTTCGGCCACCTGGGACACCACCAGGCCGCAGACCAGCGGCCCGGTCACCCCAGAACCGTGAATGGCTTCTTCTTCCAGGCCCACCGACACCAGGGCGGCGGCCACTGCGACGGCGTCGCGGCCTTCCAGATCGACCGATTCGGCCAGCCAAGGCAAGGGCACCAGCATGTCAGACCTCCACCCCGTACGTCAGGGAGAACCGGGCGTCCCCCTCCACCATGTCATGCATGTCGCTGACACCGCTGCGGAACATCAGCGTCCGTTCAATCCCCATGCCGAAGGCGAAACCTTGGTATTCGGTGGGGTCCACGCCACAGGCGATCAACACGTGCGGGTCGACCATGCCGCAGCCGCCCCATTCGATCCAGCCGGAGCCGCCACAGGTACGGCAGGCCGGGTCTTCACCCTGGCAGATGAAGCAACGCAGGTCCATTTCAGCCGAGGGCTCCGTGAACGGGAAGAACGAAGGCCGCAGCCGCGTGATGGCCTCCGGGCCAAACATGGCCTGGGCCAGGTGGTCCAGCGTGCCGCGCAGGTGTGCCATGGTCAGGCCGCGGTCCACCGCCAGCCCCTCCACCTGATGAAACACGGGCGTGTGGGTGGCGTCCAGTTCATCGGTACGGAAGGTCTTGCCCGGCACGGCCACGTAGCAGGGCACGCCATAGGTTAACAGTGCCCGGGCCTGGACCGGGCTGGTGTGGGTGCGCAGCACCAGGCCGCAGCCGGGCGGGTCAACGTAGAACGTGTCCTGCATCTGGCGGGCCGGGTGGTCCGGGCCAAAGTTGAGGGCGTCGAAGTTGAACCATTCGGCTTCCAGTTCAGGGCCTTCCGCGATGGTCCAGCCGATGGCGGTGAAAACGTCCGCGATACGTTCCTGCATCAGCTCCAACGGGTGGCGCGCCCCCGGCGTCAGCCGGGCGGTGGGCAACGTCACGTCGACTTGTTCTTGCTCCAACTGGGCGGCCAGTTGGGCCGCCTCCAGTTCCGCCTGGCGCTGGTCCAGGGCGGCAAAGACCCGCTGCTTGGCGGCACCCATGTTCTTGCCGGCCTGCGCCCGGTCCGCCCCGGGCAGGGTCTTGATGGCCCGGTTGGCGGCCACGATGGCGCTCAGTTCGCCGGTGTGAAGCCGCCGCGCCTCCTTCAGTTGGTCCAGGTTGGCCGCTTGGCTGATGGCTTGCAGAGCTTGCTGGACGGCCGCCTCCAAGGCGGCTACGTCCAGCGGTGAAATCGGTTGTGGTTCAGGCACGGGGAGCATTGTCCCACAGTGGGGCTGCCCGATGCCGCCCGCCAGCCCAGTGCCACCGGCTCCTAGTTTGCGGCCTCCCGGGAATGAGCAGCGGCCGCCGCAATCGAAGCCAGGGTCGCTTTGACCTCGGCCGAGGCGGCCGGCAGCACCGCCACCGGCTCCAACGCCACCGGGCCGGACTCCTTCTTCTTGTGCTTCTTGCCGCCGCGCTTCTTGCGCTTGGGGGCGGCATCGGCCTCCTTGGGAGCTTTCTCGCGGCCCTTCTCAACCGGGTGCGAATGGACAATGAAACCGCGCCCGCCGCAGGCCTCGCACGGCTCCGAGAAGGCCTCCACCAGGCCCTGGCCAACCCGCTTGCGGGTCATCTGGACCAGGCCCAACGAGGTCACCTCGGCCACCTGGTGACGGGTGCGGTCCCGCGACAGGGCCTCGATCAGGCGCCGCAACACCAGGTCACGGTTGGATTCCAGGACCATGTAGATGAAGTCGATCACGATGATGCCGCCGATGTCGCGCAGCCGCAGTTGCCGCACGATTTCTTCCGCCGCCTCCAGGTTGTTGCGCGTCACAGTCTCTTCGAGTGTGCCGCCGGCCGAGCCGGTGAACTTGCCGGTGTTGACGTCGATCACCGTCATGGCTTCGGTCCGGTCGATCACCAGCGAACCGCCGGACGGCAGCCAAACCTTGCGGTCCATGCCTTTGGCTAGTTGCTCGTCGATCCGATCGGCCGCGAAGACGTCCTTCTCCGAGGTCCAGCGGCTGACCCGTTCGCGTAGTTCTGGTGCCACCTCATCGATATATTCGGTGATCTCCCGCCAGGCGGTCTCGCCGCTGACGGTCAGCGACTTGAAGTCCTCGTTGAAGACATCCCGCACCACGCGGATGGCCAGGTCTGGTTCACCCTTCAGCAGGGCCGGCGCGCTGGCCGTCTTGGCCCGTTGCTGAATCTTGTCCCAGGTGGTGCGCAGGCGGTCGACATCGGCCCTCAGTTCGGCGTCCGAGGCGCCTTCCGCCGCCGTCCGGACAATCACTCCGGTGCCTTCCGGCACGATCTCCTTGAGCAGCTTCTTCAGGCGGGTCCGTTCCACTTCCGGCAGTTTGCGGGAGATGCCGGTCATGCCGCCGCCGGGCACAAACACCAGGTAGCGGCCCGCCAGTGTGATCTGGGAGGTCAGGCGGGAACCCTTGTGGCCAATCGGGTCCTTGGTGACCTGCACCATGACCGAATCGCCGGACTTGAGCGCCGTCTCGATGCGGCGGGGTTGGCCTTCCAGCCCGGCGGCATCCCAGTTGACCTCGCCGGCGTA
>JAISTN010000295.1 GCA_031272565.1 Bifidobacteriaceae bacterium | reverse complement strand
CACGACCGATCAGGGTGCCGATTTGGTGGTCAAGGTGACCGTCTCCAAGGCCGGGCTGGGCCAGTCGGTCAAGTACACCAACCACATGACGCTGCCCTGCCCCTCGGGCTGCTACTACTGACCGGTTGAGCGCTGCCGCGGGCCGGCGTGGGTCAAGGCCCACGCCGGCGCCGCTGTACCCTGGAAGGCGTGTCTCTACATCAAGACAACCCTCCGGCCGGCACTGTCGGTGCCGCCGGGCCGGTCGAGGATGCCACGGCCCGCCTGGTGGCGGCCTGGCGGCGTGAACGGCCAGACCTGGACGCCAGTCCACTGGAGGTGCTCAGCCGGGTGACCCGCCTGGCCAAACACCTGGACCGCGTCCGCCGGGCGGTCTTCCAGCGCTACCACCTGCAGCACTGGGAGTTCGACGTCCTGACGGACCTGCGCCGGTCCGGACCGCCCTTCGAGTTGACTCCGGGCCAGATGATCGCCGAACAGTTGGTCTCCAGCGGCACCATGACCAACCGGATCGACCGCATGGTGCAGGCCGGCCTAGTCACCCGCCACGCCGACGCGGCCGATGGCCGGGTGGTGCGGGTGCGCTTGACCGCCGCCGGCCTAGCGCTGATTGACCAGGTGATCGAGGATTTCCTGGCCGGGGAAGCCGAACTGCTGGCACCGCTGACACCGGCTCAGCGGGACCAGTTGGCGGCCCATCTGTTGCGGCTCCTAGAGCCGTTCGAGGCTCACCCAGCCGCGAGTGCGGCACCGCTTGTGACCGGCCAAGGCGGCTGATGGCGCACCTGTTAGGGGCGGAACACATCGCCATGGCGTATGTGGGTAAGCCAGTTCTGAAGGACGTGTCGCTGGGCTTGGCGGACGGCGACCGGATCGGCATTGTAGGCCGTAACGGTGAGGGCAAGTCGACCTTGATGGCGCTACTGGCCGGCCGGATTGCGCCCGATGCCGGCCGCGTCACCCGGCGATCAGACGTGACGGTGGGTTTCCTGGGGCAACGTGACGAGTTGGACCCGGCTCAGACCGTGCGCCAGGCCGTAGCCGGCGGCCAGCCGGACCACGTCTGGGCGGCCCAGGCCGGTTCACGCGCAGTGATGGCCGCCTTGTTGGGTGAGGTTGACCTGGATACACCGGTGAGCGAACTGTCTGGCGGCCAGCGGCGGCGCGCCGCCTTGGCTCGGGTGCTGATCGAACGCCCGGAGGTGCTGTTCCTGGACGAGCCCACCAACCACCTGGACCTGGAGGCCATCACCTGGCTGGCGGACCACCTGAAGCGGCGCTGGCCGGCCGGCAAGGGCGCCCTGGCTGTCGTAACACATGACCGCTGGTTCTTGGACCAGGTCTCCCAAGACACCTGGGAGGTGCACGATGGCGTGGTGGAACCATTCGAGGGCGGTTACGCGGCGTACGTGTTGCAGCGGGTAGAACGGGACCGCCAGGCAGCCGCCGGGGCGGCCCGGCGGCGCAGCATTCTGCGCAAGGAACTGGCCTGGTTGCGCCGGGGTGCGCCGGCCCGCACCTCCAAGCCCAAGTTCCGCTTGGACGCGGCCGCCGCCCTGATCGCCGACGAGCCGGCGCCACGTGACCCGGTGGCGCTCAGCCGCCTGGCCATGACCCGGCTGGGCAAGGACGTGGTGGACCTGGAAGGCGTGACGGCCGGCTATGACGGTCAGGCCGTGGTGAGCGACGTGACCTGGGCCATTGGCCCAGGCGACCGCCTGGGCCTGCTGGGAGCCAACGGGGCCGGCAAGACAACCCTGCTGGCCGTGGTGACGGGCGCACTGCGGCCCATGGCCGGGCGGGTCAAGCGTGGCAAGACCGTCCGCGTTGCCACGCTAAGCCAGGACATGGCCCAGATCGAGGCCCTGGCGGACCAACGCATCCTGGACGTGCTGGAACGGTTGAAGGCCTCCTACCAGGCGGGCGGCCGGGCGGCCGGGTCCTGGACCGGCGGCGGGCGCGATGCCCGGCCGGGCTGGGCGGCCGGCACAGAAGAGATGACACCAACGGGACTGCTGGAACGCCTGGGCTTCCAGGTTCATCACCTGGCCACACCGGTGCGGGACCTGTCCGGCGGGCAACGGCGCCGGCTGCAGTTGGCGCTGGTGCTGATGGAAGAACCGAACGTGCTGATCCTGGATGAGCCATCCAACGACCTGGACACCGACATGCTGGCGGCAGTGGAGGATCTACTGGATTCCTGGCCGGGCACGTTGATTGTGGTCAGCCACGACCGCTACCTGGTGGAACGGGTGACGGACCAGCAGTGGGCGGTACTGGACGGGCACCTGCGCCACCTGCCAGGCGGCATCGACCAGTACCTTGAGTTGGCCCGCGCCGCGGCCCAAGGCAGCGCAGCGCCGGCCGCCACCCCGGCCGCCGCGACCACACCGCCCGCGGCCGCCAGCAGTGCCCAGGAGGCCCGGGCAGCCAAGAAGGAACTGGCCGCCGTGGAGCGCCGGCTGGCCCGCCTGCGGGTGGAGACCGACCAGGTCAACCAGGCCCTGACCAAGGCCGATCCCACCGACTTTCAGCAGGTCATGGCCCTGACCGCTAAGCTAACCGATCTGAACCAATCGATCACGGAGCAGGAGGAACGGTGGCTGGAACTGGCCGACCAGGCCGGGCTGTAGACCCGGCCGGGCCGGCAGAGCCGGCCGCCCTGGCCGCCCGCCAGGCCCGCGCGGTGGCCATCCGGCAGGGTGTGGCGGTGGGTGTGGCCACCGGGCTGTACGGCATCTCATTTGGTGCCCTGGCGGTGGCGGCCGGTTTGTCCATCTGGCAAACCCAGGTGCTGTCGCTGGTCATGTTCACGGGCGGCTCACAGTTTGCCCTGGTGGGGGTGATCGGGGCCGGCGGCCTCGGTTCGGCCGCCGTGG
>JAISTN010000230.1 GCA_031272565.1 Bifidobacteriaceae bacterium | reverse complement strand
TTTTCCTGATGAGGTAGGCTGGCTTCATGGCTAAGAGTCACTACATGGAACGAGTAGTCGATGCTCAGTTGCAACGTGCCCTGCGCGGCGCCGGTGCTGTCGTGCTCGAAGGCACCAAGGCTTGCGGCAAGACCACCACCGCTCTGCAATTCGCCGCCAGTTCAGTCCGCCTGGACAAGGACACCGCTTTGCGCCAGGCCGGGCTGGCCGACCCAACCCTGCTGCTCGCCGGCGCAACGCCGCGCCTGATCGACGAATGGCAGTTGGTAAAGGATGTTTGGAACGCCGCCCGGACCGAGGTTGACGACCGTTCCCAACCCGGGCAGTTCATCCTGACCGGTTCGGCCACCCCAGCCGACGACGCCACCAGGCACAGCGGGGCCATGCGGTTCCTGCGCATCACGATGCGGCCTATGTCCTTGGCTGAATCTGGCGAGAGCAACCGCACCGCCTCTCTGGCCCAGCTTTGGAGCGGTCAGCCGCTGGCCGCCTCGGCTGACAGCAGCGACCTTGAAGCCGTCGCCCAAGCCGCTTGCCGCGGGGGCTGGCCCGGGACCCTCCGCGTCGACTTGGAGACGGCCCAGGACTTGAATCTTTCGTACCTGCGTGCCGTGGCGGCTACTGACATTGTGATGGTTGACGGAATCCGGCGTGACCCGCTCAAAGTGCTGGCCCTACTTCAGGCTCTTGGCCGGAACACTGCAACCTACGTGTCTAACCGCCGGTTGCAAACCGACTCGGCGGCGTTTGGCCAACCCATTGACGCAAACACTATTCCGGTCTACCTGGACGCACTGGAGCGGCTGTGGGTACTGGCCAATCAACATGCCTGGGGTGGTCACCTGCGCTCAAGTGCCCAGGCACGCAAGGCGCCCAAACGGCATCTGGCAGATCCGTCGCTGGCCGCCGCGGCCATGGGCGCTAGACCAAGTGACCTGCTGGCCGACAGGGAGGCCTTTGGGCAGGTCTTCGAGACCCTCGTCTACCGCGACCTGAGTGTTTATGCCCAAGCCTCTGGTATGGCAGTGCGGGCGTTCCAGGACTCTAAAGGCAACGAGATCGATGCCGTAGTCGTCAATGGCATCCATTGGGCAGGCCTAGAGATCAAGCTCTCCTCCAGCCCAGAAGTGCTGGATAGTGCCGCGACCAAACTGGCGGCCATCGCCGCCCGTATGACCAGCCGCCCCCAGTTCCTGGGGATCATCACAGCAGTAGGCCCCAGCTACACCCGCCCTGACGGGGTCCATGTCATACCGATCACCCACCTTGGGATCTAACACCCGGCTCACGTGGCCCAGGGCCAACGTGAACGGGAAGTGGCCACCCGGGACCTGGACCCGGGTGGCCACCCCTCAACACGCGGCAGCGGCTACAGCAGCGGCTGCATCACCAACCGGTGTCCGCAAGCTTGGGATACGCGAACTGGCCCGCACCCTTCGACTGGTAGTAGTACAGCGTCCCGTTGGTGTCGTTACGGCCCACGATGTCGGCCAAGGAGTCACCGTTCAGGTCGCCACCGGCGGCCAACGTGAACTGGCCCCAACCCTTGCCAACCTGGACCGGCATCTGGAAATGCCCGTCGCCACGGCCAAAGTAGGCGTACAACAGGCCCTTCGAACTGATCGACAAGATGTCGACCTTGCCGTCCTTGTTCAGATCGGCCGCGCTGTACAAGTCGAAGCCCTTCCAGCCGTGGCCCACCTGGGTGCGGCCCTTGATGAAACCGCCCTGGCCGTTGCCGGCGTACAACCACAGCAGGCCGTCCTCATCAATCGCCAGCATGTCGTTGGCGCCATCCCGGTTCAGGTCACCGGCCGGCACAATCCGGTACGGCGACCAGCCCCGTCCGTTCTGGACCTTGGTGCCAATACCACCATGGTTGTTGCCCTTGTAAAGCCACATCGCGCCGGCCTGGTCAACCGTGATGACATCCGACTTCTTGTCGCCATCCCAGTCGCCGGGCCCAAACACCCGGGAGCCCTTCAACCCGCTTTGAACCAGCACTTTCAGCGGCTGCAGCGTGCCGTCGCCCTTCGACGGGTACAGGTGCAGGGCGCCATCGGACGCCTGGATGGCCAACGCCTCGCCCTTGCCGTCCCCAGTCAAGTCCGGCGACAACGTGAACGACTCGTAGCGCAGCGCGAAGGGATCCTCGCGCGGCTGGGTGACCGCCACAGTCGGGTCCGAGGTCAAGGTCACATCATCACGCTCGGCCTTGGACCCCGTCACCTTGACGGACAGCTTCGCGTCCAAATCGCCACTGGCCACCAGATAAGTTGAACCGGTCGCCCCGTCAATCACCACGCCATCGCGCAGCCACTGGTAGGCCAGGTCAACCGGCGCCGGTGTCCACTCCCCTGGCTTGGCCGTCAACGTTTCGCCCACCTCGGCGACACCCTCAATCACGGGCTTCTTGCCTTCGATGGGCGGCCGGCTGACGGTCACGGTGACCGTGCCGCTGAACTTCTGGTCCTCTGAACAGAAGTAGAAGGTGTTGACACCCTTGGTGTTGGGCACGTCCACCTGCGCCACCGTGGTGGCAGAACATAGTGCGTCGGTGCTCAGGGCCACCGCCTTGCCGTTGCGAGACTTCAAGCCCATGTCATCAACCGTGTAGGTCACACCGGCCTCGCCAATCTCCTTGACCAAGCTGACCGGCACCACCTGGTGGTCCAGCATCAGACTGCCGTCCGTGATGCTCAGCGCGGCTAGGGGTGAAGCGTCCAGAATCCGGTTTTGGTCCAGTGCCAGACCCGTCGACAGCTTGGTCAGGCTCAGCAGCGGGGTCACGTCACTGACCAGCATGCCGTAGGCCGCCAGGTACTTCAGGTTGGTTAGCCCGGCCAGCGGCGTCAGGTCCCCGGTTGGGTTCTTGCTGACCGCCAACTGTGTCAAGGTGGTCAAGCCAGCCAAGGGCGACAGGTCCTCGATGTTGTTCCAGCTCACACCCAGAATGGTGATCGAATCCAGGTCCGCCAGCGGCTCCACGCTGGTGATCTGGTTCTTGTCGGCGTCGATCCGATTGATGTGGACGTTCCCGGCCAGCGGCGACAGATCGGTGATCTGGTTGTACTGGGCGCCAAAGTAGGTCAGTTGGGTCGTATCCTTCAGCGGCGACAAGTCGGTGATGTTGTTGTGCGTGAAGTACAAGCCTGTCAGGCCCGTCAGCCCGGCCAACGGGGTCAGGTCACTGAGATTGTTGTTCCGGAAGTTGAGGGCCTTCAGGCTGGTCAGGTTTGCCAGCGGCGACAGGTCTGACACCTTGTTGATCACTCCGGCCGGATGGGCCGAGGTGTAAGAATCGACCGTGCCCAGGTCCAGGGTTTCCAGGGCGGTCAGGCCTTCCAGGGGGCTGATGTCGGTGATGGCGTTGGCGTACGTGCCGGCCACGCCGTTCTTGTCCGTCCCGTTCTCATTGCTCAGCAGCAGGGTCTTCAGCTTGGTCAGCTTCTGCAGCCCGTCCAAAGACGTGATCAGGTTGTCCTGCAGGT
>JAISTN010000144.1 GCA_031272565.1 Bifidobacteriaceae bacterium | reverse complement strand
ACGCTTGCCACCACCACCGGCCGGATTGTGTCCGGCCTGCGCAGTGTGTGGCAGGGCACCGACTCCAACACCTTTGTCCAGCAGACCTGGCCAGCGGCCAAGAAGCAGATGACCTCGTTGCAGCAGGCGATTGAGGAACTGGCTTTGAAGCTGGACCAGCAGATCGAGGCCCAGCTCCAGGCCTCGGCAGCCACAGGCATGAGCGGCAGTGGCGGCGGCGGTGTCTCCACTTATGACCCGAACGACCCGGCCCAGGTGGCGGATGAGATGGAGCGGCGTCTGCGCGAGGAGGGCCTGCTGACGGATGACGATCCGGGCCAGCTCTATGAGGAGTGGTTGCTCAATGCCGCTAAGCGGGGCGTAGACATTGAAGAGATCATCGCCATCGCCCGGGACCACGGCATCACGCCGGAGGACTTCGCGGTCCTGGAGGGCATGGAAAAGTGCCCCGATCCTGACGGCAAGACGTTCTTCTTGTTGCCGGAGGGCATCAGCGCGGCGGATGCCCAGAAGGCCGTCTTGATGGCCTACATCTACAACGCTGGCACCGACTACGATGCGGCGGACGATGCCGGCAACAAGCAGAATAGCGGCGGGTCCGCCAACGACTACACGGAGACGCCCTATTCAAGCGCCGAAATCCAACGCATCATCGACCGCCAAGAAGCAAACAGCTGGAGCTACACCCAAGACGTGGCGTTTGTGCAGGGCAACGGCGGCCAACTGGTGGCTACCCCCAACGGCATGTTGATGGGCCTGGGCGGCAACTGGGTGCAGGACCAATTCAGCATGCAAGGCGGCACCACTTGGGGTGACATCTTCATGATGAACGTCGACGACCCAGCCGATCCGGCAGCAACGCTCAAGGCTGTGGTGGCGCAGGGCACAAACGTCAACACGAGCGGTGGCGCAGGCAGCATCGACCTGGACCGGCTGCTGCATCACGAGGAAATCCACTCGCAGCAATGGGCTGAAGACGGCTACGCGGGGTTTGGCTTGGGCTACCTGTGGAACGAGATCACCGGCAAGTCCGGTGCGGACAACCCCTACGAACAGGACGCGGGTCTGTACGACGGCGGCTACAAGTGAGCCGCCGGCGCCGCCGGTGGGCGGGCGCCGCCGGGTCGCCGATGTTGGTGGGGGCAGCCGGCTTGGGCGGCTGCTTCTTCGTTGACGCCCTGTCCGATCCAGCCGAACCGGTACCCGAACTGCCGGTGGTGTTTGGCCTGCGGGCCGATGGCGCCGGCTTGTTGATCGCAACCGGCTGGGCTTGCCCGGCAGAGACGGTGTTATCGGTCACCTTCTCCCGGCCGGACGAACGGGCGGCTTACCTGGAGGTGGCGGCCCTGGCCACGGTCGATCTGATCACGGTACCCACGGCTGGGGACTCCTTCACGGTGGAGCGTGCACTGCCGGATGGCTTCGACTGGGCGGAGTATCAGACCGTGAACGTTTCGGCCGCGCTGCCCCAGGCCACCGCCTGGGGGGCCGTGGCGGTGGATCTGGACGGCCTGGCGGAGAATACGGCCGCCCATCCGGCGGGCGAGTATTACTTTGGTGAGGCTGGGTGGATGACGCCTCAGGCGGCGGCAGAGCGGGATGGTCAGGACTTGTTCACGGTCTGTACGCCCTGGGATGAATGAACCACCGGTGACCTGGCCGGTGCGCGCCACCGGCCCGGCATCTGGCATAATGTGGCGCTGTATGTGTGCCCGCCGGACCCTCTCAACCGTGCGTGCGCGCGTCCACTTCCCCGTGGCGGGCCTCCCCACTGGCCCGGCGGCGGGGGAACCAAAGCAATAGCACTAGGAGTTACCACTACTGTGGCAGTGAAGATCCGCTTGAAGCGCCTGGGCAAGATCCGGGCGCCGTATTACCGCATCGTTGTTGTGGACGCCCGCGCCAAGCGTGACGGCAGGGTCATCGAAGAGGTGGGCAAGTACCATCCCACCGAAGACCCCTCGTATATCGAGGTCAACTCGGAGCGTATCCAGTACTGGCTGTCGGTGGGCGCCCAGCCCAGCGAAGCCGTGCTGGCCCAGCTCAAGATCACCGGCGATTGGCAGAAGTTCAAGGGCCTGCCCGGCCAGGAAGGCACCCTGCTGGTGCCCAAGGGCCACGAAGACACCCAGGCGGCCGTGGAGAAGGCCGAGGCGGAAGCCCTCAAGACCGTGTCCGCCAAGGCTGAGGCCGCGGCCAAGGCCAAGAAGGCAGCCGAAGATGCCGAGGCCAAGGCGGCGGCTGAAGCGGCCAAGGCTGAGGCCGAGGCGGCCGATGCCGCCCCGGAGGCTCCGGCCGAAGAGGCCGCACCCGAAGCTCCGGCCGAAGAGGCTGCACCCGAGGCTCCGGCCGCCGAGGCCGCCCCGGAGACTCCCGCCGAAGAGGCTGCACCTGAAGCGCCAGCCGAAGAGGCCAAGGCCGAGGCGGCCGCACCTGAGGCCAAGACGGAGGCCTGATGCTGGCCACGGCTCTGGAGCACCTGGTTCGAGGTATTGTCGACAACCCCGAGGCCGTCCGGGTGCGCACCAAGCACACCCGGCGGGGCGACCTGCTGGAGGTGCGGGTTGACCCGGAGGACTTGGGCCGGGTGATTGGCCGCAGTGGCCGCACCGCCCGGGCGCTGCGGACCGTGGTGGGCGCCCTGTCGCGCTCCGGCCCGGTCCGGGTGGACGTGGTCGACACCGACCGCCGCTGACGGCTCGCCTCTCTTAGGGCCACCATGGAAGTGATTCTGGCCCGCATTGGGCGGGCTCATGGCCTGCGTGGCGAGGTCGCCCTGGAGTTGCGCACCGACCGGGCCGATCTGCGCTTTGTGCCTGGGACCGTCTTTAGCACCGACCCGCCGGGCGCCGGGCCGCTCACCCTGCGTGGCTTGCGCACCGCCCAGAACGGTGTCCTGGCTGCCTTCCAGGAGGCCGGTGACCGGACGGCGGCCGAGGCTCTGCGCGGCACGCTCTTGTTGGCCGATGTCGACCCGGCGGAAGAAGCCGAGGCCTGGTACCCGGCGCAACTCAAGGGTCTACCGGTTGAATTGCCGGATGGCACGGCCGTTGGCCAGGTGAGCGGCCTGGTCGCCCTGCCGGCCCAGGACTTGTTGGAGATTGCCCAACCGGATGGCACCACGGCGTTGGTGCCGCTGGTCAAGGCGTTGGTGCCTGTAGTCGATGTGGCGGCGGGCCGGATTGTGATCGACCCGCCGACCGGCCTGGTGGCGGCCCGCCCAGACCCGGATCAAGCTCAAGATGATCAGCCCGGCCAGCCTCAAGAGGCGGGCCAATGAGAATCGACGTTGTCACCATCTTCCCGGACTACCTGGCACCGGCCCGGCTGTCCCTGCTGGGCAAGGCGGCCGAGACGGGCCTGGTCGAACTGGCGGTCCATGACCTGCGCAACTGGACCCATGACCGCCACCGGACGGTGGACGACACACCCTATGGCGGTGGGGCCGGCATGGTGATGAAACCCGAGCCGTGGGGTGAAGCCTTGGATGAACTGCTGGCCCCCGGCAGCACGTTGGTGGTGCCAACGCCATCGGGCACCGTCTTCACCCAAGCCCTGGCAGAAGAACTAGCCACGGCCAGCCACCTGGTCTTCGCCTGCGGCCGCTATGAGGGCATCGACGCCCGGGTGCCCCTGCACTACCGGGCGGTACCCGGCATCAGGGTGTTGGAAGTGTCGATTGGCGACTACGTGCTGGCGGGCGGCGAGGTGGCCGCGTTGGTGCTGATCGAGGCCATTACCCGCCTGATCCCGGGGGTGCTGGGCAACGCCGAATCGCTGGTGGAGGAATCACACGCCGAGGCGGGCCTGCTGGAATACCCGGTCTACACCAAACCGCCGCAGTGGCGCGGCCTGGAGGTGCCGGAAGTCTTGTTGTCCGGCCACCACGGCAAGGTTGCCCAGTGGCGGCGGGACCAGGCCCAACAGCGCACCCGCCAGGTCCGTCCAGATCTACTTGGAGTCGACCGAGGCGCCGGTGTCGAAGGAATCACGCAGCCGGGTGGAGGCCATGAAGGCGACGGCCAAGGCTGATATCAAGGAGACGCCGGCGGCGATCAAGAAGAGCAGGCCAATCGAATCGCCAAAGGCCCCCCGCACGGCCTGAGCGGCCGGCTCGGGCAGGGCCGACAGGTCCAGCGACATGCCGGAGGCGTCCTGGCCGCTGGTGGTCATGACTTCCGCCGGCAGGCCGGGAATGGCGCTGAGCCGGTCATGGATGTGGTTGCCCACCTCACGCGAATAGATCACCCCCAGCACCTGGATGCCGATGGCGCCGCCCAGCGACCGGAAGAACGTGACGGCGCCGGAGGCCGCCCCCACGTCCCGCACCGAGACGGAATTCTGCACCGCCAAGACCAGGTTCTGCATGGTCATGCCGATGCCCAGCCCGGCCACGGTGGCGTAGGTGCCGATCAGCACCAGGCTGGTGCCGGCCGTGATGGTACCCATCAGGGCGAAACCCACCGTCAGGATGACCGCGCCGGCCAGTACGAACGGCTTCCAGATGCCGACCTTGGAGACCCAACGGCCAATGAAGACGGATGACAGCAGCATGCCGATCATCATGGGCAGCATCATCAGGCCGGCCGCGGTGGGCGAATAGCCGCGGGCGATCTGGTAGTACTGCCCTAGGAAGACCGAGGCGCCAAACATGCCGATGCCCACCGCGATCGAGGCGACAATGGCCAGCGCGGTGGTGCGCATCGAGATCAGGGCCAGCGGAATGATCGGGTTGGTGGCCTTGTGTTCCACCAGGATGAACAGGCCGGTGGCGGCGGCCGTGGTGGCCAGCAGGGCGGCCGTCTGCCACGACACGTAGGCGAATTCGTGGTCGGCGAACGATATCCAGATCAGCAGCGAACTGACCGCCACCGTC
>JAISTN010000134.1 GCA_031272565.1 Bifidobacteriaceae bacterium | reverse complement strand
TGGCTCAGATTCCCGTGAAGGCAATCTTGCCGGCTAGGGCGGCGGGGGCCGGCCGGGGCCAAGACGCCTGGATCGGCGACTTGGAGATTGGTGAACCGGGCAAGACGACCGGCGGGCTTTGCTATGGCGACCTGGTGGCCTTCAGCGACATCGACCCAGTTGGGCGCTTCTACCGTCCGGGGGCCGTGGCGGTTGGCCTGGTGTCACACGGGCCCAGTCCCCACGCCGGTCATGGCGTTGGGGTGACCATCCTGGTGGGCACCACAAACGGGGCCGTGCGGCCCGTGGTGCAGCCCGGACCGCCATCAAGCCTGGGGGCAGCGTTGAGGGCCCTGGTCCTGGCCGGAGGCGACCGGGCACCGAGGCTGCCGATTGAGAAGGAGAAACCATGACCGAGATGTTCGGCACCTGGTATGTGGTGCCTACACCGTTCGACCCCAATGGTGAGGTTGATCTGCCCAGCCTGCGCCGCCTGATTGACGCAGCGGTCAGTTGGGGTGTGGATGGCCTGACCGTGATGGGGGTGATGAGCGAGGCCACCTCGTTGACGGGTGATGAGCGGGCGGCCGCGCTGGGGGCCATCTTGGACAGCGCTGCGGGCCGGGTGCCAGTGGCGGTTGGTTGTTCCGGCGCCTCGCCGCACCTGGTGCGCCAACGGATCGCCCAAGCCGCAGAGCTTGGCGCCGCGGCCGCGATGGTCTCGGCGCCCCCGTTGTTGCGCAACATCGACTTACTGCCGCGCTTCTATGGCGCTGTGGCCGGTCGCCTGCCTCTAGTGGTGCAGGACGAACCAGCGGCGACCGGGGTCCTGGTGCCAGTTACAGCCCTGCTGGCCTGCCTCGATGCGGCGAGAGCAACCGTGGTCAAGCTGGAGGATCCGCCTACGCCGCCCAAGATCAGCGCCCTGTTGAAGGCCCGGCCGGGCCTGACCGTGTTCGGCGGTTTGGGCGGGGTTTCGGCTTTGTCTGAACTGGGCCGCGGGGCGCGGGGCACCATGACCGGTTTCGCCTTCCCAGAGGTGTTGCGGGCAGTGCGGCTGGCATTGGAGGCGGGCGATGCCGCCCGGGCCGGTGCCATTTTCGACCACTATCTGCCGTTGATTCAGTTCGAGGGCCAGCCGGTCACAGGTTTGGCCATTCGTAAAGAGGTATTGCGGCGTCGAGGCACCATAGATTGCCCGGCAACGCGTACCATCGCTGGAGGAATTGACCCGGTGACGGCGGCAGAGCTGGACGGCGTTCTTGACCGGGTTGGCCTCATTCCCTCTATTAGTCCCCTGGAGGTCTCACTGTGATGTCTGCGACCAACTTCGCCCTGGTTGGCGGTGCCACTTCTGGTTTGGGTTTGGCTTCGGCGCGCGCTTTAGCTGCTGCTGGGCATGACGTTCTGTTGTGGTCAAGGGACCAAGGCGGGCTTGACGCCGTGGCGGAGGATTTGCGGACCAGGCACCCTGGTCGGAGCTTCACTACCGTGGCGGCGGATGCCACTGATCCTGGAACGGCAGCGCTTGTGGCCGATGCCGCCCTGGCCGCCGGCGGGCCGGCCGTGGTGGTACTGAACCAAGGTGGGCCGCCGCCGGTGGACCCAGCCGCCACCGACGCCGACGGCTGGCGCCGGGCTTTCCAAATGCTGGCCATCACACCGATTGAGTTGGCGACCCGCCTGCTGCCCCCGATGCGGGCGGCTGGCTTTGGGCGAATCATCGCGATCCTGTCTTCCGGCGTGGTTGAACCGATTCCCACGCTGGCCTATTCGAATGCCGCCAGGGCCGCCTTAATGGCTTGGCTAAAGACGGCTGCAGGGGCGGTGGCGGCCGATGGCGTGACGCTGAACGGAGTGATGCCAGGACGGATCGCAACGCCGCGGGTTGCCTCGTTGGACCAGGCCGCGGCCGCCAGGACGGGCAAGACGGTGGAACAGGTGCAGGCCGCCTCAGCCGCGACGATTCCGGCTGGGCGCTACGGCACACCGGAGGAGTTCGCCGCCATGGTGGCCTTCCTGGCCTCGCCGGCGGCATCGTACATTACCGGCCACGCCCATGCCGTCGATGGCGGCATGTTGAAGGGGTGGTGAGCCGTGACCTTCACCGTGGTGGCGCGCGACGCTCAGACGGGCGATGTGGGAGTGGCCGTCCAGTCCAAGTTCCTGGCCGTTGGCTCGGTGGTTCCCCACGCCAAGGCCGGCGTTGGCGCCATTGGCACTCAGGCGTTGGTCCATATCGGATACGGCACCGAGGGCCTGAGGCTGCTGGAGGCCGGGTTGTCACCGGCCGAGGCCTTGAGATCCTTGGTAACAGCCGACGACCTACCGGAAAGGCGCCAGGTCGCCATCGTCGGCACTGATGGTTCGGTGGCCCACCACACGGGCACGGGCTGCACCGGCTATGCCGGCGCCATTGAGGGGCCCGGTTGGGTGGTGATGGGCAACATGCTGACCGGCCCTGAGGTGCTGGACGAAATGGCCGATTATCTGGGTCGGACCGATGAATCGCGTCTCGCACATCGCCTGGTGGCGTGTCTGCGAGCGGGCGCCAGCCGCGGTGGGGACCGGCGCGGCCAACAATCGGCGGCCGTGTTGGTGTGCCGGCCGCGCGGCTCCTATGGCGGCCACGGCGACCGGCTGGTTGACCTGAGGATCGATGACTCAACTGTGCCGATTGAAGACTTGGCCCGAATCTTGGAGCTTCATGATTTGCATTTCGGCCACCCGGACCCTGACTCTCTGCTGCCGCTGGAGGGCGAGATTGAGAAGCAGGTCTACCGGGCCCTGAGGCAAGTGGGCCGTGATCCTGGCGGCAGGGCCGGTTTGTGGCCGGTGCTGGAAAGCTGGGCCGGCATCAACAACGTCGAAGAACGCATGACCACGCAGGGCATGATCGACCCGGTGGTACTGAAACTGCTGCTGGAGCAGGCGGCCTGCACCGAAATGAGCCCATGACTGGCTCTGCTTTGTCTGTAGACCGCTGACAACCTTAGCCCCCTTGACCCACCGCTGCTGCATAATCCACCAACCAGGCTTGGTACCTTCGGCTCCCAGCGACGCAGTCCAATTGCGGGATACTTGAAACACCAGTCTTCGCCAAGGCAGTCATACTGCCTGTTCTCGTAGGCGCAGCGCGGCAAAGGTTGCATGCCGGGAGCCTCGGCGTGACAAGTGACATGTGGGGAGGACAGACGTGGCTGAGAGGGCCATTTCTCCTGACACTCTGGACGCTTTCAGGATTCACCGCGACTTGATCGATGACTACCGCCAGTTCACCGAAGGTTTCGTTGAGATCAGAGACCCACGGCTGGCCGAGTCGGTGCGCAATCAGTCGGATCGCGGAGCCCAATGGCCAGACCCCTGGCTGTCGCTCAACCCTACTTTCGCTGGGGGTGGTACCGTCGATGACTTGGCGGCAACTGGCACTCTTCTGCCCGAGACCGCTGCGCTGTTCCGTCTGGGCGACCATCCACTGTCGCTGTACAAGCACCAGGTCGAAGCCATCGGCACCGCCTCGAACAACGACTCGTACGTCCTGACGACGGGCACCGGTTCAGGCAAGTCGCTGGCTTACATCATCCCCATCGTTGACTACGTACTGCGCCACCGCCACCTGTCAGGCATCAAGGCGATCATTGTCTATCCGATGAACGCCCTGGCCAACAGCCAAGTTCAGGAGCTTGAGAAGTTCCTGGGCAAGTCCTCCGATGGCGGTGAGGGCATCACCTACAAGAGGTACACCGGCCAAGAGCAAGACGACGAGCGCGAGCGAATCCTGGCCCGCCCTCCGGACATCCTCCTCACCAACTACGTCATGCTCGAACTCCTGCTGACCCGTCCCAACGAGCGGGCCAAGCTGTTCGGCGCGACCAGCAACCTCCAGTTCCTGGTCCTGGATGAATTGCACACCTATCGAGGCCGCCAAGGGGCCGACGTGGCCATGCTGGTTCGCCGAGTTCGGGAGGCTGCCCACACCAAGGGCAGCCTCCGGTGCATCGGCACGTCTGCCACGATGTCTACCGCCGCGACTGTGGCCGAGCAGCGCATCGAAGTAGCCGCAGTCGCTTCCAAGGTTTTCGGGACTCTGGTGCGTCGCGAGAACGTCATTTCCGAGACTCTGATCCGCGCCACCGGGGCATACGCCGACGCTGATCTCGGACCCTTGGTGGATGCTCGTGGAACTGCCGAGGCGGATGATCCTGTCCTATCCTCAGGCTACGACGAGCTTGCCCGTGACCCTCTGGCCGCTTGGATAGAGCGCAAGTTCGGTCTGACAGAGGAGCAAGGCTCGGGCATTCTGGTGCGTGGCGCTCCCACTACCGTGAAGATGGCCAGTAAAGACCTTGCTGCGACAACCGGGCGAACGCCCGAGGCTTGCCAGATCGCCATCCAACAGACCTTGCTGGCCGGTGCCCGGACCAAGAACCCAGTGTCGGGGCGCCCTCTCTTCGCCTTCCGCTTGCATCAGTTCATTTCTAAGGGCGCGTCGGTCTACGTCACGCTTGAGCCGGAGGGCAGCCGGGCCATCGAGCACACCTACCAAATGGTCCTGCCTGGTCCGCCCGGCGACGCTGCCGCCGAGCGGCGGCTCTACCCCTTGGCGTTTTGCCGCGACTGTGGCCAGGAATACTTCATGGTCCGATGGGATCAGCAGCGTCACGCCTTCGTTGCCCGCACCAGGATGCAGATCGGCGACGAGCAAGACGGCTACCTCTACATTGACACTTCCGACCCCTGGCCCGCTGACCCTATCGACCGTCTCCCTGACGTGTGGACCGAGACCTCTGCCAGCGGGGCGCTCCGGGTGACCCCGTCACGCCGTGACCGTGTGCCCCAAGCCGTCGTGCTGAACCGCATGGGGGAGCTACTTGAGCGGGACGACTTCCCTGGGAATCCGAACCGGATTGATGCCGCCTGGATTCCCAAAGGTCTGTTGTTCTGTCTGCGCTGCGGAACCACCTACCATCAGGCCCGCGCCTTGGAAGCGTCCAAAGTGGTCACCTTGGATCAAGAGGGCCGCTCCAGCGCTATGACGGTGCTGAGCCTGTCGATCATGAAGTCGTTGGAGCAGTTCAAGGGCCTGCCCAAGGACGTCAAGAAGCTGTTGACATTCGTGGACAATCGTCAGGACGCCAGTTTGCAGGCGGGTCACGTCAACGACTTCGTACTGGTTGGGCAGCTTCGCGCCGCGATCTACGCCGCATCCACCCATGCAGGAGAGGATGGCCTCGACCCCCTTGAGTATGCCCAGACCCTGCCCACCTATCTGGGTCTCGATCCGGCCCACTACGCCCAGAACCCGCACTCGTTCGACATCCAACCGGCCAAGAGAGCGTTGGCCAAGGTGGTCGAATACCGGGCGCTTCAAGATCTCCGGCGCGGCTGGCGGATCACACTGCCGAATCTGGAACAGACCGGCCTGGCGAAGATCGCCTATCCGACCGCCATGGCGTTGTGCGAGCACGAAGACTCTTGGGGCGCAGCCCACCCGCTCCTCAGGGCAGCCGATCCCGAGAAACGCAAGGAACTCGTGTCTGTCCTGCTGGATGAGTTCAGGCGCGTGCTCGCCATCGACACCGACATGTTTGGCCAAGACCACGTTGATCAACTCCAACGCCTCAGCCGCGAACACCTGACCGGCGTCTGGACCGTCGAAGACGGCGAGCCCGCTCCTGATGTCGGCTACGCCACGCTGGGCGCACCACGGGCTGGCTCCTCACGTACGGTGCTTTCTATCTCTCGGTTGTCCTTGTTGGGCCGTG
>JAISTN010000003.1 GCA_031272565.1 Bifidobacteriaceae bacterium | reverse complement strand
GCCCTGCTGGGCCTAAGCGATGCGGCTGCCATGGAACGCCTGGCTGGGCGGGTGGTGGCAGAGGGCCTGTCGGTACGGTCAACCGAAGAGATCGTGGCGGTGGGAGACGTGCCGGAGGACAAACCGGGCAAGGCCGGCCAAGTCAAGGCCCGGCCAGGGGGACGGCGCGACGCCCTTGATGCCCTCCAAGAACGCCTGACCGACCGCTTCGACACCCGGGTGACCGTTACCCTGGGGCAGCGCAAAGGCAAGGTCACCATCGAGTTTGCGTCGGTCCAAGACCTGAACCGGATCCTGGAACTGCTGGCGCCGGACGACCCGGGCGTGTTCAAGCAGGCATGACCTCTCAGCCGGCGTCGATCGAGGCCTGGGCTAGGTCGCGGTACAGGCGCGGCAGTTCATAGCCAGCGGCCAAGGCCGCCTGAGGCAGCAGCGAAGTTTCCTGCATGCCGGGCGCCACATTCACTTCCAGGAACCAGGGGACGCCGTCGCCATCCACAATCATGTCGGTGCGAGAGATCCGGGTCAGGCCCAGTTCGTGGTGCGCCGTCACGGCCATGGCGGCGGCCGTCGCGGCGACTTCGGTACTGACCCGGGCGGGGGCAAAGAACTCGGTCCGGCCCGGGTTGTAGCGGGCGTCATAGTCATAGGAGCCATCGGTGGTCTCGATTTCGACTGCCGGCAAGGCAAACGGCCCATCACCCAGGTCGATCACCGAGACCGCCAACTCGGTGCCGGTCACGGCCCGTTCGATCAAAGCCACCTCGGCGTAGGCGAAACAGTCCATCATGGCCTGGGGCAAGCCGGCGCCATCGGGCACCACCGACATGCCTAAAGCCGAGCCGCCGTGCAATGGCTTGACCACCAACGGCAACCCCATCGATGATTCGATCACCTGTAGCAGGCCAGCGGGTCCCAACTCGCGGAACAAGGACTTAGGGAAGGTGACAAAGTCCGGCGTGGCCAACCCGGCCCGGCGGACAATCGACTTGGCGATGGCCTTGTTCCAGGCCGTGCGGGCGGCGCGGGCGTCCGACCCCAAATAGGGAATGCCCATCAACGCCAGCACGTCGCGCACCGAGCCGTCCTCACCCTGGGCGCCGTGCAACAGCGGCCACACCAAGTCCACCGCCTGGCGGTTCAAGGTGGGCAACAGGTTCTGGTCCAGATCTGATTCGAGCACGGTGCAGCCGGCCTCCCGCAAGGCTTCCGCCACCCGGCGGCCGGAGCGCAGCGAAACGTCCCGTTCGTGCGACAAACCGCCTGCCAGAATCAGGATGGTCGGGGCCGCCGCAGTCGCGCCGCTGCCTTTGCCGGTGTGGGCCATGGTTGTCTCCTTATGCGATGTCGGGGGCTGGAAAGTGGACGTCGCGGCCCTGGCCGGGCACGTGGGGGCCAAACATCGCCACCAGCTCCACTTCCTTGGCCAACACCCCGGACAGGCGCCTGACGCCCTCACGAATCCGTTCCGGGGTGGGGTAGCAGAACGACAGCCGCATGTGGCGTGAGCCTTGGCCGTCGGCGTAGAAGGCTGTCCCGGACACGTAGGCCACCAAAGCGGTGGTAGCGCGGGGCAGCATGGCGTTGGTGTTGATGCCTTCCGGCACCGTCACCCAGGTGTAGAAGCCGCCTTTGGGGACCGTCCAGGTGCAGTCCGGCAGGTACTCCGCCAGGGCGCCCAGCATGGCCTCGCAGCGCAGGCGGTAAACCTCGCGGTAATCGGCAATTTGGCCGCGCCAATCGCAAGTCTCCAGGTAGGTGGCGATCGACAGTTGCGAAGCGTGCGAGGGGCACAGAATAGACGCCTCCGAGGCCAGGACCAGCTTCTCACGCACCGCGTGCGGCGCCACCGCCCAGCCGACCCGGTAGCCGGGCGCGAGGGTCTTGGAGAACGACCCCAAGTAGACCACGCCGTCTTCATCCAGTGCCCGGATGGCGGGGGTCACGGAGCCGTCGAAGGCCAGCATGCCGTACGGGTTGTCCTCCACCACCAGGATCTTTTCCCGGCGGCAGATGTCGAGCACCTGGGCCCGGCGTTCCACCGGCTGGGTGACCCCGGCCGGGTTGTGGAAAGTCGGAATGGTGTACAGGAACTTGATGGAGCGGCCTTCCGCCTTGAGCCGCGTGATCGCCTCCTGGAGCGCCTCCGGCATCAGGCCGTCGCTGTCCATCGCGACGTGCTCCACCCAGGCCTCGTACGACTTGAAAACGGACAAGGCACCCACGTAGGAGGGCGATTCGGCCAGGATCACGTCCCCCGGGTTGATGAAAATCCGCGTCACCAGGTCAAGGGCCTGCTGGGAACCGGTCGTCACCACCACGTCATCCGGGTGCGAGTGGATGCCCTCTTCCGCCATCACCTCGCTGATGTGTCCCCGCAGCACGGGATGCCCTTGGCCGTTGCCATACTGCAGCGCGACGGCTCCCTCGGTGGCGATCAGATCGGCCGTCACCTTGGCGATGATGTCCATCGGTAAGGCATCCAGGTACGGCATGCCGCCCGCCAGCGACACCACTTCGGGGCGTGAGGCGACGGCGAACAGGGCCCTGGTTTCGGACGACTTCAAGCCGTGCGTCCGGTTGGCATAGGCGCCAAACCACGGGTCTAGGCGCGTGCCAGGGGCGGACTGACGGGACATCGATGGTCCTTTCGGGGACGGGCTGGCTGGCCGCGTGGCCAGGGCCGGCCTAACTGAGGAAGTCTGACAACTCGGCCAGTAGCAGGGGCTTGGGCTTGGCGCCCACAATCGACTTGACCAGTTCGCCACCCTGGTAGACGTTCAGGGTGGGGATCGAAACAATGCCGTAGCGCTGGGCCGTGACCGGGTTTTCGTCGGTGTTCATGGCCAGGAACTTCATCTTGTCGCCGGATTCACCGGCCACCGCTTCCACGATGGGGGTCAACTGGCGGCACGGGCCGCACCAGGGCGCCCAGAAGTCGACCAGAACTGGCTTGGCGGCGCCCAGCACCTCGGCGTCGAAGGTCTGGTCGGTCACGGCGGGCAATGCACTCATGGGAATCTCCTCTGGTGGGTCATGGTTTGTCGATCAGCAATCGTCGCACATTGGGCCGCCCGGCGCGCACCGGCGCGCAAGCCAAAGCCAAGCAACTCTTGCCATGTTGGTGTCCTCGTGGTGACGAGCGTCACACCGTGGCCGCCGCCAGGCCGCCGCCGGCTGCCAGTTCGGTTAAGTAGTTGTGGGCGTCGATGGCGGCCCGGGCGCCGGAGGCGGCCGCGGTGATGGCTTGGCGGTAGATGTGGTCCACCACGTCGCCACAGGCGAAGACGCCGGGCTGGGAGGTGGCGGTGGTGTAGGCGGTGCCCTCCGCGCCTGGCGCCGGGTTGCCGTGCACCACGATGTAGCCGGCCGGGTCAAGCTCCACCTGGTCAGCGAACAGGGTCGACCTGGGCGTGTGCCCGATGGCGACAAAGACGGCCGCGGTTTCCCGGTGGCTGGTCTGCCCGGTCACGGTATCGGTCAAGGTCACGCCGGTGACGGCCGTGTCGCCATGGATGTCGCTGATGACGGCGTTGAAGACGAACTCGATGCCGGGGTGGGCCAAGGCCCGCTCCGCCATGATGCGGGAGGCCCTAAGTTCGCTGCGCCGGTGGACCACGGTCACCTTGGAGGCGAACTTGGTCAGGAAGATGGCTTCCTCCATGGCGCTGTCGCCGCCACCAACCACCATGATGTCCTTGCCCCGGAAGAAGAAGCCGTCACAGGTGGCGCAATAGCTGACACCGCGCCCACCGAGCCGCTGTTCCGCTGCCAGCCCCAGCCCTTTGGCGGCCGATCCGGTGGCGATGACCAGCGCCGGCGCGGTGAACTCCAGGCCGTTGCCGGTCCGAACCCGCTTGACCGGTCCGGCCAACTCCACCTCGGTGGCGTCGTCGAACTCGACTTGGGCCCCAAACTTGGTGGCCTGAGCGGCCATCCGCTCCATCAGGTCGGGGCCCAGTACGCCCTCGGGGAAACCGGGGAAGTTCTCCACCTCGGTGGTGTTAATCAAGGCTCCGCCGGCGGTCACTGAGCCGGCGATGACCACCGGCGTGTAGCCGGCGCGGGCGGCGTAGATGGCGGCCGTGTAACCGGCCGGCCCAGAACCGATAATGATGACCTCGGGCACTGAACCTCCAGGAAGGGCAAGCGGATTAGAGCACAAAGGGGGTGAAACTGGCAGCATAGGCCGCGGCCGGGCCGGGGGCAAGTGCCGGGCCGCCCAGATCGATCACGCCGGCCCGGGTCAGGGCCAGTAGACCAATCACCACCACGGCCACGAACACCAGGGCAAAGACCAGGAACGTCCGCCACTTGCGCGGCGGCGTGGGGGTGGCCAAGTCGGGCCCGTCCAGGACCTTGCCGAAGGGCGTGGTGGCGGTGTCGAAGAAGGTTGGCTCATTGGTGGCGGCCGGTTTGGTGGCGGCCGGCGTGGTGTCAGGCTGTTCAGCCTTGGCAGGCTTGGCTGCTGAGGCCGGTTCTGGCTGGCCGGTGGCGTCCTGTTCGGTGGGCTTGGCTGGCTTATCTGGCTTGGCCGGCTTGGCCGGCTCGGGCAGGGCGGCTGATGCCGCTTGGCCAACGCTGTCCGGTTCCGGTTCGGGTGGGGCGGTGGGCGTCTTGGCGGGGGCCGGTTCTGGTTGGCCAGTGGTGTCCGGTTTGGCCGCCAGGGCGGCGGCTTGGGCCTCGGCTTTGCGGGCGGCCCGGGCGGCCCGCCAGCCGGTCTTGGGAGCCGTGGTGGGCGGTGTTGGGGCAGCCGCCGGGCTGGTCTCGGCCGGTGGCTCAGCGGCTGGGACGTCCTCGGCCGGCGGGAGGTCTTCCGCCGCGGGCGCTTCGGTCACCGGTTCGAGCAGTGTGGTTGGGGCGCCATCGGGCGCCTCATCCGCGGTGGCCTGGTCCAGGTCATCGTCATCGGCAATTGGCGCCAGCAAGGTCGTTTCGGCCGCCTGGATGTCTGCCGCCGGGCCCGTGGTGGCCGGGGCCACCTCGTCTGGGCCGGTGTCGTCGCCTGGGGCGGCCGGGGCGCTAGCTTGGTCCACTTCGTCCGAGCCGGTAGCGCCACTGGGCCCGGCCCAGGGGGTATCCCCGGCCGGCTGGTCGTCAGTGAGTTCCTCCGCCGCGGCGGGGGGCGGCTCCAGGGCGGCCTTTTCGGCCGCCGCGGCCGCCATCAGCGCCGCTGCCTTTTCGGCCGCCCGGGCCTTGATCGCCTCGATGGTGCTTTCCTCGCGGGCCGGGCTGGACAAGCTGGCCAGGCTGGGCAGCGGCAACTCGGCCAGGGTGCCGCCCGCGGTGGCGGATGATTCCAGGTCAGAGCCCTCGGCGGACTCCAAGGCCAAGGCTTCGTCCAGTTCGCCGTATGGCGCCCGCGGCACCTCGATGTCCTCCAGGTCAACCACGCCAGCGCCCTCCAGTGCCAACTGGAAAACCTCGGTGTCGTCAGCCGGGACGGCCAGCGGGGCCGCCGGCGGTAGAGCCTCGACCGCGGGGTCGGGTTCGTTCAGGGCGGCGTCCAGATCCGCCAGGAGTTGCCGGCGGGCCTCGTCGGTCAGGGCCCTTGAGCGCCGGCCGGCCGATTCGGCCAGCGGGCTGATCTGGTTCGGTACGGTGGGCGGAGGCTGCGGCGATGGGTCGGCCTCCAACGGCCCCAGCAAGGCCTCGATTTGGGCCAGCTTTTCCTGAATCTCGGCTTGGGCAGCCAGGCGTGCGACCACCTCATCGGTGGGCGGGCCGGCCAGTGGGGCAGTCGCCTCCGCGGCCGGTGCCCACGGTTCAGGCAGAACCAGTTCTGGTTCGGCGCCCGGGCCTGGCTCCGGTGTGGCCTCCGCCTCGAGCACGAACTCGGTGGTGGCCCCAGGGTCCAACGCCTCGTCAGGCGTCACCCCGGCCACCTCAGCCGCCTCGGCCGCCAGGGCCTCGGCGGCCGCCGCGGCCTCCCTGGCCCGGGCGTCCCGCCTGAGGCCCACATTGCCGGTGCCAAAGAACTCTTCCGCCAGGTCAGGTAGAACCACTGGCGGCTCTTCGGCCTCGGCCAAGTCTTCCAGCGGTGATTCAACCGGTTCTTCGGCCAAGACGGGCTCCGCCACTGGCGGTATCACACCCAGGCCGGCCGTCACTTCCGGTTCGGGTTCCAAGGCCGGCTCCGGTACGGCCAGGCCGGGCGGCAGCACCGCATCCAGGCGGGCCTTGAGTTCGCGCAGAACCTGTGATTCGCGCACCCGGTTGGGCGCCTCCAGGCTGGAGTCCACCACGGGGTGCGGGGCAGGCGCAAAGTCCTGGTCGGCCGGGCCCGGCCGGGGCGACAAGACGCGGGCCGCCATCACGCTGATGGCCGGCCAGGGGCCCAAGTCTTGAATCACCTGGGCCGGGGTCGAAGGCCCAATGCCCTTGGCAGCCAGGGTGACAGAACACAAGGTGTTGAGGTCACCGGGCACGCCTGAAACCAGTTCGATGGGCGCCACCGGGTGGCCGTCCCAGACGGGCGGGCCGGGCATGTCGCTGGGCGTTTCGCCAGGCCAGCGGGCCGTCAGGGCGGCGTACAGGATGGCCACCAGATCGCTGGCATCACGCCGGGAGGCCTCTAGAGGATCGGCCGTGGCCTGTCCGCGGTGGGCGGCTTCCCACGCCATGCCCCCAATCTTGACCGCCGAGCCGGCCGGCAGGTGGATCAGTTCCGGCCGCAGGGCCAAGTGGTGGACATCGGCATCGGCCGCCGTGGCCAAAGCACTGGCCACTTCACCGGCGATGGCCCGGGCCTGGGCGGCCGGCAACGGACCAACTTCGCTAAGGGTGGGGCCCTCCAGCGGTTCGGTCAAGACAAAGGAAATGCCCGAGTAACGGCCGGCGTCGATAATCCGCACCAAACGCGAATCCGACACCAAGGCGGCCCGCCGGGCGGCGTCGATGGCATCCGCCGTGTGATCGCCCCACAGCACAAAAAGTTCGGCCTTGCGGCCCAAAATCCGGTCGGTCGCCTGGAAGCGCTCGCAATCCGGCAGGTCCGTGGTCAGGGAAGCTTCGAGGCGATAACGCCCCATCAGTTGATCACCAACCGTCAACTGGGGCCGTGGGGTAGTTGATCCCATGTGCAGCCTTCAACTTCCGCTCGCTTGGTCTTCCGGGCCAATCCTAGTGGACTGCCACCTCCAAACCGGTGGATTCACACCGTAATGCGGGCCCGCGGCCATTGGCCGCCCGGACAAGGGCGGCCGCGTGGCCGGTCAGCCCCGGTGCAGTAGCGGGCGGGCGAAGTCGGTCAGTTCCCGGCCGCCCAGCAAACGCAGCAAGCCGGCGTAAACCACCGTCATGCCGACTCCCACCACCACCAGGGCCAGGAGCGCTCCCGCCACCGTGTCGACCGAAAACACCTTCAAGCCGTAGTGTCCCGCCACCCCGGCGGCCAGCGCCGCCACCAGGCCGCGCAGGTGCATGGCCGCCAGGCGCGGTCCGTCCACCCCCTGCAACCGGTCCCGCACCGTGCCTAGCCGCAACACGGCCCCGGCCAGGAAAGACAAGGACTGGCCCAGCCCAATGCCAATCACCCACCAGGACGGCGGCAGCCACCGGACTGAGGCCAACGAGAAGACCACAAACAACCCCGACATGGGCACCTGAAGCCAAAACAAGGCCCGGCCGTCCTCAAAGGCAAACAGGACGCGCTTGATCAACAGGGTGATGCCAAGCGGCACCAGGCCCAGGCTGAGCGCCACCAGCACCCCGGCGATGGCGTGCACCTGGGCCAACGGCAAGCCCAGGAACAAGACGCGGGTCAGCGGCACCGCCAGAACTACCAGGAGGGCCGTGAACAGGAAAGAGAAGGCGCTGGTGGTGCGGATGCCATACGACAAATCGCGCCGCACCGCCGCCATGTCCCAGCGTTGCACCGCCTCGCTCATCTGGGTAAACAGGGCCGTGGTCAAAGACACCGTAATCAGCGAGTGGGGAATGATGTAGGTGCTCAGGGCGTACATGAAGGCCGCGTTGGCGGCCACCACCTGGCCGGCCGGGGCGGCGGCATCGGCGCTGGAAGCCAGCCGGTAGGCCAACCAGAAGGCCCCCTGTGACAGGGCCAGCGACAGGGCCGTCCAGCCGGTCAAGCGGGCCGCCTGGCCCAGGCCGTAGCCGCGGAAACCCCAGCGCAAGCGGGGGGCCAGGCCAAGGCGGGCCAACGGCAGGATCAGCACCAGAGCCTGGAGGGCGATACCCAGGGTGGCCGTGCCGGCCAGCAACACCACCTGCGGGGTGTGCCAAGAGTCAAGCGGATGGTCGCCGCGGCCGTACAACACCATGAAGGCGGCAAAACCGGCAATCGAAACCAGGTTGTTGACGGCCGGGGCCCACATGAACGGGCCAAATGAGCCCCGGGCGTTGAGCACCTGGCCCCACAGGGAATACAGGCCGTAGAAGAAGACCTGGGGTATGCACCAATAGGCGAAAACCGTGGCCAAAGCCCGCTGGCTGGCGTCCCAGTCCTTAGTGAAAGCCCAGATCAGAGCCCCGGCACCAACCGTCAGCACGGCCGTCAGGACCGCCAGCAGGATGGTCCCCAGGGTCAGGAGGCGGTGGACGTAGTCCTGGCCGTGGCCAACGGCAAAGGCCTTGACTATTTGCGGTACCAGGATGGCGTTGAGGACACCTTCGGCCAGGATGGCATAGATGAAGCTGGGTAGGTAGTTGGCGGCGTCGAAGGCGTTGGCGGCCACCGTCGTGGCGCCGATGGCGGCCGTCAAGGTGGCCGCCCGGACCAGGCCCGTCAAGCGCGAAACCAGCGTGCCGCCGGCCATGACCATGGTGGACCGGGTGACCGACTCGCTCACTGGGCACCTGCTCCATCGCTGGCCGCGGCCGGCGGGGCCCCGGTGGCCCCAGAGCGGGGTTCACCGCCGGCCAGCAGAATCTTGACTTGGCGCCGGTCCCTGACTTGCTGGCGGCGCTTGTGCACCGTGGTGACCAGGCCGTAAATCATGATCAAGGCGAAGCCACCGGTGAAAATGGCGGTCACCCAGTCTTCCCATTCGGCCCGGACCCGCATGGTGATGATGGCGGGCTCCGCCACGGCCTGGCCGGCGGTATTCGACAGCTCGACGGCCACTTCGAAGGCGCCATTGGCCAGGGCATGGACCGGCACCCGGGCGGTGACGGTGCCGCCAGGCTCAATGTTGACTGTCACCGTGCCTTCCGGCCGGATCGCCCGGGTAGAAGGGTTGAGCGACACCACCAGGTTCGTGACGGCCAGTTGCGACGGGTTGGTCACCGTCACCGGGATGCGGCCGTCCTGGCTGATCAGATTGACATCGGAGCCGGTTACCACCTCAAGTTCTGGCACGGCGGCGGCCATCTGGGCCAAGGCTTGATCAACGGCCGCTTGGCGCTCGGGGCCAGGCGGGCTGGCGGTGGACCAGGGCTGCAGTAGGACCGGCAGAAGCTGGTCGACAAAGCCGGTTGGGTCGGCTGTCAACTGGGCAAAGGCGTAGGCGCGGTCCGTCAGGGCACCCAGTTGGTTGAGTGAGGTGCCGGTGGCGCCCGGCGTGGTGTCAGCCGCGCCAGCCGGAGTCACCGTCGCCACTTCGGGTGCGGATAGGGCGTTGGGCAGGCCGGCAAAGGTCACCCATTCGGTGGCGGCCAACTCATCAAGCAGTTCCTTGGTGCCTTCTAGCGGGGACCAAGCGCGCGGCAGCACCGTGGTGACCCAGGCGGGCGAGCCGGTGGCCTGCGCCTGGGCGGCGAGCCACGACAGTTCCAACCGCAGGTGATCCACGTCCAAGGGGTCGGAGCCGTTCAGCACTGTCTCCAGGTAGGTGTCCGGCACCAGCGCGGTGATGCTTTCGGCCGCCGCCGCGACTTGCACCGTGCCATGCAGGGCGGTGTCGATGTGGCTCAGTTGATTGGCCGGCACCACCGCGTACTCGAAGCCACTGGCTGCCAGGAAGGTCAGGGCGTGGGCGTCGACTGGCTGGATGGTCCAGGCCGTGTCGGTGCGGACCTGTCCCGCGGCTTGGGCGCCCAGGGTTTCTTCCAAGGTGGCTTGGCCCAGGGCGGTGGCCTCGGCCAAGAGCTGGGTGGGTTGAGGCTGGACCTGCGCCAGGCCGACCACGTCGAGGTCGCCATAGGGCACCGCGTAAACGGCCTTGCCGGCCGTCAAGCCGGTCCGAACCGCCTCCGCCAGGGGATGGTCCGCGGGGCTGATGATGCCGGCCTCCTGGGCTAGCAACTCCGGGTCGATCAACCAGGACACGACCGGCTGCGGCGTGGCCCTCGCTATCTGTTGGGCGCGGGCCAACGCCTGGCTGGAGGTTTCTCCAGACGCCGCCGTCAGCGGCGCGGCCACCGTCAGGCGCACCGCCGCCCGGACGGTCCCTGCCGGGGCGTAGATGATGTACCCCCGCACCTGGGCCACAGAGTTTTCGGCTGTTTCGAAGTCGACGGCAAAGCCGCGTGGGCCCCACCCCGGCTCGTTGCCCCGGTTGCCCAGGTTGAGGTCACCCGCGGTCACTTCGAGGGTGAACTCCAAGGTGGCGCCGGGTGCCAAAGACTGGCTGCCAATGGCGGCCGCCCGCCAAGTGGTGTCCTCCAGAGCCTCGGGACTGTGGGTGGTCCAGGCGTTCAAGTCGATCAGGGAGGTGAACGGGTCAAGGGCAATCCGCAGGTTGACGTCGCCTTCCAGTGTCTGCTCGGTGTGGTTGGCGACCGACCCGGCGATGGTCAACACCTGGTCGGGTGAGTCCAACTCGATCGTGGTGGCCTCGATAGTGACGGTCAGACCGGGCTCGGTGGACGGCGCCGTCGCGGCGACCGCCGCCGCCGGCCCGGCCGCCAGCAGTGCGATCACACCGACCG
>JAISTN010000400.1 GCA_031272565.1 Bifidobacteriaceae bacterium | reverse complement strand
CCCACAGATGCCGCACCGCCATCTCGGCCCCCAGGGCGTGATCGGAGGCGACCGATTCGACTGGCTGATTGGTGGCTGCTACCACCGCCTGGCGTTCCAGCAGCACGAAGGGCTTACCTTGGGTGGTAGCCCAGCCGAGCACCGCCGCGGCGTTGGCCCCGTCCACGTTGGGGGCTGCCATCACGCCCAGCACGTCGGCGGATTCGAACAGGGGCCGCAGGGCCGGCCGTTCGTCCTCCGATTCGTACGAATCCTCGCGCAGCAGCAGGCGTAACCCGTAGCGTTTGGCCTCGGCCTCGGCCGCCCGTGCCGCCGCCGGCCAGTAGAAATCCAAGCTTGGCACCAGCATGGCGATCTGCCCGTCCAAGTGCGGCAGGGCCGCGGTCGCGTCCAGGAGCGGCTCGGGCAGCCCAGGGCTCAGGGGTTCGGCCGTTTCGGCTGGCCGGGCGCCACCATGCACCCGTTCCACCAGGCCTTCGCCTTCCAGCAACTCCAGGTCGCGCCGGATCGTCACCTGGCTGACGTCCAGCGACAGGGCCAGTTCGGCCACCCGGGCGCTGCCTTGTTCGCGCAGCACGCTCAGAATGTGCTCGCGACGGGGCTCGGCCAGTGGCCTTGGCCCAGAGTTCATGGGGCGGTCCTCCTTGTATCGCACTGCCGCCAATCGTACCAAAACGAAAGACATTTTTGCGCGATTTTGTTCGTTTACAGCCTGGGGTGTCACGGCCCTCAGGCCGCCGATGTCGTCTCCGAGACGGCCTGCAGCACCACCCGGCAGGTACCCGCCTGGCCGGCCGGCAGCCGGAGCTGGTGCAGCGCCGGGCCCCAAACGCTGGTCAGGCAGGGATCATCCAACGGCTGTTCGACCACTTGATAAGCCAGCCCGGCAGGCCACGTCAACCGCAAGCCGGCACCTGCCAGTGACTCAACCACCAGCCAGCCTGGGCCGTGGCCTTTGATGCACCCGGCCAGTAGAAATCGTGACTCGACCTCAGGGGGGGCGTCTGACGGCCACTCATCGGTGATCACCACCTGGCCGGCCGGGCCGGCGGTCCGCTCCAGTCGGATCACCCGCCGCAAGTAGGACAGGCCGGCGCCGTAGGCGCCGGCCAGGTCGAGTGAGAACTCGGCTAGACCGGCCTCCAACTGGGCAGCGGCCCCGGCGGCCGCAAACTGCGGCCCCACGCCCTGACCGTACCCGCCCACCAGGGGTACGTTGTGCCAGGCCGATTGCATGGCCCAGCACTGGTAGCGGTCCGGTCCAAAGGTGGCGGCGGTGTAGGTGGTGCGGCCGGCATCGGCCACCACCGGCACGCCGTCCAGGGCCACGATGACCTGCCCCACGTCGCAGTGATTGTGGTTCTCGCCGTTGTGCCCGCCCTTGGCTGCCACCGCTAGGCCGGCCGCCGAACCGGCCCGCTGCCGGGCCACGAACAGTTGGTGGCCCGGCAGGTAAGCCTGCAGGGGCAGCGGCGGCTGGGTGGGCGGCGCCGCGCGCCAATCCAGGTCCGACAGGGCCAGCAGTAGCCGCCCCAGGCCATCGGCCGGCTGGGTCGTTGTGGGGACCGCACCCCCGGGGGCCAGATCCGCCGGTGCCCGCCCGGCCAGCGCGTGGGCCGCGGCGGCGTCATTGCCCACCAACCGCGCCAACCGGTACAGGCTGGGCCAGGGCTGTTCGCCGCCTGGCCGGGCCGAGCAGTCGGCGAAGTTGACGTACCAGCCGGCCATGCCCAGGGCCATGGTGTGCGGGAAGGCGACGGTGGCCCGCACGGCTGGCAAGGCGAAGGCGTCCAGGTGCCCGCCGGTGGCGTACCGCAGCAGGTCCAGGGCTTCCAGCAACCGGCCGGCGCCCTGCCACCAGTAGGCGTAGCCCTCATCGACCGAACCATCGGGCGGCAAAGCGGCCAGGTAGCGGTCCAGGCCCTCCACGCAAAGCTCCACCAACTGGGCCCGCCGCGCCGGCTCGGTCTCCAGGCGCAGGGCGGCGGCCAGGACATGGCCGTGAATCCAGGGGCTCCAGTTGTGAACCTGGCCACTCAGGCCCAGCCAGTGCCAGTCGCGCCGGGTCAAGAACGGCGTCAGCACCCGGTGGTCCACCTCGTGCCGCAACCGCTGCCCCAAGCCTGGGAAGCGGTCCTCCAACGGCTGGCCCAGGGCGTGCCATAGCCAGGCCAGTTGGGCGGCCACTTCGCCGGCTCCAAGGTCCAGGAAGGGCCGGTCGACATCGGGCAAGACGGCGCCGCTGGTGTGCCAGGCGTCGTCGTGGGCGGGCCAGCACCAGGAGGACTGTTCGGTCAGCAAGATGGCGCCATCGGCCACCTCGTCCAGGCGCTCCGGCGTGGGCTGCCAGGCCGCCGCCACCACGGCCCGGGTCAGGCGGGCGGTGCGGGCAAAGCAGGTGGCTTCGTATTCGGTCCGGTTGCCGTCCCGCCGGAAGCGGGCCCAGGCGTGGGCGGCGGTGGGTGGCCACGGCCGGAGCAGATCGGCCGCCGCGCGGTCCAGGAGGGCCTGCAATGCGGGATCCGCCACCCAGGCGGCGGGTGTGACGGGGGGCAGGGCCTGGGCGGGCGGCAGCAGGTGGGCGGACAGGGTGGCGGTCAGGTCCGGCCACAGGTTGGCCAAGGGCCCGGAGAACGCTGCGGTGCGGCGGGCGGCCATGCGGCCAGCGTACAGGACCAAACATAACGATTCGGTAACAGTCGCAACCAGACAGCCACATGATTTGCAAAGTGCGAAAATGTATGATTTAGTTCTTTTGTGAGCGCGAACCGCTCACCGACGTACCAAGCAGGGAAGGCTCGAAGTGGAGCACGGCAAGAGCGACTGGCCCCAGGCGCTGCCGGCACCGGACTGGGACACATCACCTCGGACCGGTTGGTCACGGCGCCATTGGGAGACCTTGGCGGACCGCCTGCTGACGGCCGTGCGCCCCTGCGCCTCGCCCGGGCACGGTCGCATCACCCCACCCGGAGCCGAAGGCGGCTACGGGCACGATGTCGATGGCTTGGAGGGCTTTGCCCGCACCTTCCTGCTGGCGGGCTTCCGCTTGGCAGGCGCCACCACCGACCCGTTGAACCTGGCCGAGTGGTACGCCCAGGGCCTGGTGGAAGGCACCGATCCCAAGTCCCCCTACCGTTGGGTCCGCCTGACCGAACACGACCAGGCCAAGGTGGAAGCCGCCTCGCTGGCGCTCATCCTGGACCTGACCCGAGACCAGATCTGGAACCGGCTTGACGCCGCCACCCAGGACCGCCTGATCGGCTACCTGTCACCCGTGGTGGGGGACACCACCTACCCGCGCAACAACTGGCTCTGGTTCCGCATCGTGGTTGAGACATTTCTGCGGTCGGTGGGCGGCCCCTGGTCGCCAGAGGACATCGAGGCCGACCTGGCCCTGCATGACAGCTTCATCCGGCAAGACGGCTGGTTGGCCGATGGCGCCGGGCGCGACTATGACCACTACGTGGGCTGGGCCCTGCACCTGTATCCCACGCTGTGGCAGCGGATGCGGGGCGCCCAAGACTTGGCCACGCCGCAGCGCCGTGAGCGGGACACCGCCCTGCTGGACCGCTACCTGCAAGACGCGGTTCACCTGGTGGGGGCCAACGGCTCGCCGTTGATCCAGGGCCGCAGCCTGATTTACCGCTTCGCCGCCGCCGCGCCCTTCTGGGTGGGTGCGCTGGCGGAGGTGCCCTCCGTCCAGCCGGGCCTGCTGCGGCGGGCCGCCAGCGGCATCGTCAGCCACTTTGCGAACCACGGCGTGCCCAACGCCGCCGGCCTGCTGACCATGGGTTGGTTCAACGAGTGGCGCCCGCTGGCCCAGTCCTATTCCGGCCCCGGTTCGCCCTACTGGGCCACCAAAGGCCTGCTGGGCCTGGCCCTGCCGGCCAGCCATCCGGTGTGGACCGCCACCGAACAGGACCTACCGGTGGAACGCGGTGACTTCACCCGCGCCATCGCCGCCCCCGGTTGGATCCTGAGTGGCACCCGGGCCGATGGCGTGATCAGGCTGGCCAACCACGGGACCGACCACACCCGCCAGGGCGACCTGGTGGCGGATTCGCCCCTGTACGCCAACCTGGGCTATTCGACCGCCACCTGCCCGCTACTCGACGAGTCCGCCTGGATCACGCCCCAGGCCCAATCCGCCACCCTGGTTGACCCGGCCGGCCGCGCCACCCACCGGGCCGGCTTCACCCTGGTGCAGTTGGCGGCGCCGGCCGGCGCCCCCGCTGTGGCCGCCTCGGCCGCCCAAGTGCACTGGCTGGACCCGGCCGCCCGGCAGTTCCGGCACGGCTCCGGCTTCGAAGGCCAAGCGCAGGTGGCCGGGCAGTTGACCATGGTGTCGGTGCTGCGTGGCCCCTGGGAGGTGCGGGGTGTCCGCCTGGACCGGCTTGACGTTCCCGCCGCCGGCCTGAGGCTGCGCCTGGGCGGCTGGCCGCTCACGGGTCCGGCCGCTCAAACCACCCACACCACCCAGCCCGGCTGGGCCGCCGTCACAGCCGGCGCCCCGGCCCCCGGCGCCACCGGCCGGCCGGCCAACCAAGAACCCAACCTAACCAGCGCCATCGCCGGTGTCAGCCCGGAAGGCCCCGCGAGCGGCATCGGGCAATGGCCGGAAGCCAGCCCGCTGGGCAGCCCCGCCCTGGTGCCCTGGCTGGACTACCCACTGCCGGCACTGGGCGCCTGGACCTGGTGCCTGGTCACCCTGACCGGTGACCCGCAGGCGGCCGGCCAGCCGGCCGCCGTCACCCACGCTGCAACCGACTTGACCATCACGTGGCCGGACGGGATCACCACCCTGTCCACACTCAATGCCGAACGGCAGAACTAGAAAGGAACAAAACATGAAGAAGACAAGTCCAATCGCCCTCCTGGGGGTCCTGGCCATGGCCTTGACCATGACCGCCTGCGGTGGCGACGGCGATGGCACCAGCACCAGCGGTGCCTCCAGCACCGAGGCCACCACCGAAGCGCCGCCAACCGACACCGCGACCGCGGAAGAGACCAGCGACGTGCCGGAGGAAACAGAACCGGCCGAAGAACCCATCGTCCTGTCCATGTCCGGCTGGTCACTGGAGACCACGCCGGAATTCCAGGTCCTGGCGGACGCCTTCCACGCCGCCAACCCGAACGTCACGGTCGAACTGCGCGAATACGATCCCAACGACTACGAAACCCTGATGCTGGCCGACATGTCGTCCGGCTCCGCCACCGACATCATCACGATCAAACAGGCCAAGTTCACCACCCAGTGGGCTGAGGGTGGCCAGTTGATGGACATCAGCGACATTGTGAGCGGCCTACCGGCCAACGTCTCCGGCGCTGGTTCCTACACCGTCAGCGGCGTCAACTACGGCGTGCCCTACCGGCAGGACTCCTGGGTCCTGTTCTACAACAAGGACCTGTTCGACCAGGCCGGCGTGGCCACCCCCGACGGCACCTGGACGTGGGACAAGTACGCCGAAGTGGCCAAGGAACTGGCCTCCAAGCTGGACGGCGTCAAGGGCACCTATGAGCACTCCTGGCAGTCCACCCTGCAGGGCTTCGCCCAGGCCCAAACGCCTGGCGCCGACCTGGCCGGCGGGCAGGACTACAGCTACCTGAAGCCGTACTACGAGCGGGTCCTGGACCTGCAGGATTCCGGTGCGCAGGAAACCTACGCCAACATCACCACCAACAGCCTGACCTACCAGGCTAACTTCGGCAAGCAGTCCGCCGCCATGATGGCGATGGGTTCGTGGTACGTGGCCACCCTGATCTCCCAGCAGGCCTCGGGTGACGCCGACACCTTCAACTGGGGCATCGCGCCCGTGCCGCAATACGACGAGTCCACCACCGGCACCGACAAGGTCCCGGTGACCTTCGGCGATCCCACCGGCCTGGCCATCAACGCCAACATCGACCCCGCCAAGCTGGACGCCGCCAAGGCCTTCTTGCAGTTCGCCGCCTCGGAAGAAGCCGGCGTCGCGCTGGCCGGGATCGGCATCCTGTCCTCCGTGGCGTCCGATGCCGTGACCGAGGCCTACTTCGCTCAGTCCGGCATTCCCACCGACGACCTGTCCAAGTTCGCCATCGGCACCCATGAAACCAAGCCGGAGAACCCGCAGTCGCCGTACATCGCCGCCATTCAGTCCGCTCTGGGCGAGGCCCACACCGCGATCATGTCCGAATCCAGCTCGATTGACGACGCGATCGCCATGGCGACGGAGACAATCCAAGCCGAACTGGGCTAAACCAAGGCTGATTCATGGCCCTGCGGCAGGCGGGCCGCCGGGGCATGAATCGGCCAACCAGACCGAATCGTGTTGTGTGTTCCTTCAGCGGTGGGCCCTGGAATCGAGGGCCCAGGGCCCACCGCCAGGACACGCCCACCGGTTGCTAGTTTTGGCTCAAGCCCCGGCCGTCTGGCCGGTCCGCCCAAGAGCCCGTCCGCAAAGGAACTGTCGTCATGTCCACCACCGCCCTACCCGAGGGGGCGCCCGCGCCGGCCAGCCAGGTGCCGAAGGCGCCATCGCAGCGCAAACGCCGGTCGAAACTGAGGCTGCGCAACACCCTGATGGGGTGGAGCTTCATTGCCCCGAACTTTGTCGGCTTCGCGGTCATCACCCTGGTGCCCATCATCGCCCTGTTTTACTACTCCTGCACCAAGTGGGGCGCCCTGGGCGACGCCCAATGGCTGGGCCTGGACAACTTCGAAAAGCTGTTCACCCGTGACCCGCGCTTCAAGACAGCCTTGTGGAACACGCTCTATTACACGGCCCTCCACATGCCGTTGACGTTGGCCGCCTCGTTGGGCCTGGCGGTCCTGCTGAACCGGAAGCTGCGTGGCGTGGCCTTTTTCCGCACCGCCGCCTTCTTCCCCTACATCACCTCGATTGTCGCCATCGCGATTGTCTGGAACCTGCTGCTGAGCCCGGACTACGGCCCGGTTAACCAGATCCTGCGCTTCTTGGGGGTGGACAACCCGCCCGGCTGGACCGTCTCGGCGACGTGGGCCATGCCGGCCATCATCCTGGTTGGCACCTGGCGCGAGATGGGCTACTACATGCTGCTGTTCCTGGCCGGCCTGCAGACCATTCCACCGGAGCTGTATGAGGCCGCCAAGTTGGACGGCGCCGGGGCCGTCAAACGGTTCTGGCATGTCACCATGCCGTGCCTGAGGCCCACCACCTTCTTTGTCACCGTCATGCTGACCATCGGTTCGATGAAGGTGTTCGACCTGGTCTTCGTCATGACCGCAGGCGGCCCAGGCCGGTCCACCATGGTGATTTCGCAACTGATCTGGCAACAGGCCTTCGTGGAGGGCGACTACGGTTACGCCTCGGCCATCGCGGTGGTGCTGTTCTTCCTCTGCCTGCTGTTCACCATCATCCAGTTCATGGTTAACCGGAGGTCGAACAAGTGAAACGCTCACTGACACCCGGACGGGTTGGCCTCTACGCCGGTTTGATCCTGGCCGCCGCCTTTCTGCTGCTGCCGTTCTTCTGGATGGTGTCCAGTTCCCTCAAACCGGACAACGACGTCTTCACCATTCCGGTGCGCTGGATCCCGGAAGTCTTCCGGCCGTCCAACTACATCGACATTTGGACCAAGTCCGACATGGGCATCTGGCTGAAGAACACCCTCATCTTGTCGGTGGTGGTGACGGCCCTGCAGTTGTTCACTGGCAGCTTCGCCGCCTACGGTTTTTCCCGCATCCGCTTCCCCGGCCGCGACGCCCTGTTCCTGGCCTATCTGGGCACCCTGGCGGTGCCCTGGCAGGCTTACATGATCCCGCAGTACAAGATGATGGCCAAGGTCATGCCGAACGGTGGTGACTCGCTGTTGTCCATCATTGTGCTGCAGGCCTTTGGCGCCTTTGGCGTCTTCTTGATGAAGCAGTTCTATGAATCGATTCCGGAAGAACTGTCCGAATCGGCCCGGATTGATGGCCTCTCCGAATACGGCATCTACCGGCGCATCATGCTGCCCCTGTCGGTGCCGGCCATCGCCTCGCTGGGGCTGTTGACCTTTGTCAACACCTGGAACGACTTCCTGGGCCCCCGGCTGTACCTGCGGACACGTCCCAACTTCACCATCCAGGTGGGCCTGAAGGTGTTCCAGGCCGACGCCACTCAGGGGTCCCAGTTTGGCTTGCTGTTTGCCGGCTCGGTCATCTCGGTGTTGCCCATCGCCATCATCTTCATGCTGGGCCAGCGCTACTTCGTCGAGGGTATCGCCACCAGCGGGATGAAGGGCTGAACCATGAATCGCAGCACCGGTTTTTCCGAAGGCTTCCTCCGCGTCACCACCGTGCTCTACCTGATGATGGGCGTCTCCGTCGCCTCAATGCTGGCGTTGGCGCCCGTGATCGGGCTGGCCCTGGGGACCGACCTGGCGCAAACCTGGCCGGCCCTGGTCCTGGTGGCGCCCCTGGCCGGGCCGGCGGTGTACGGCGTCTTCGGCTGCTGCCGGGCGCATGGCGATGGTTCCACCACGGTGCTGAGGGACTACGCCCGGGCCTGGCGGGCCGGCCTGCGCCGGGCCCTGCCACTGGGGGTGGTGGCAGCCCTGTTTGGCCTGGTCATAGCGGTCGATGTCGTGGCTCTGGTAGGCCAGCCATTCGGCCTGGTCGCCCTGCCGGTGGTGGCGATGATGGCCGTGGTGGGGCTGCTGGCCTGGCTGGCCGCCCTGGCCGCCCTGGAGGAGTTTGGGCACCTGAAGCGCCGCGACGCCCTCAAGGCGGCCCTTGTCTGCGTCATCCGGCAGCCCGCCTGGTCTCTGCTGTCGCTCCTGGGCTTGGGCACCTGGGCCCTGGTGCTGGCTGGCCGGCCGGTGCTGGCCCTGGGGGTGGCCTCCGGGCCGGTCCTATACCTGGTGTGGGCCAACGCGCGCCACTGCCTGCGGCCCCTGCGCCGGCACTTGGAGGAGGCAGCGGCTGGAGACCCAGGCGTGGCGGGGGCGCCCGCACCCAACCGGGCCCGGCGCCTGGCGCCACCACGCGTGGCCGCCACCGAAGGAGCCGCCCGATGAACCCCACCGCCACGCTGCTGGCGCCGCACCTGGACCAAGCCCTGACCCAGATCCGGGCCAACCTGGACGCCTTCGGTGATGCCTTTCCGGACGATTGCACGGTGGCCGGGCGCTACCAGTTGCGGCCGGCTGGCAGCGGCCAGCCGGCCGGGTCAAACCTGGGCTGGACCACCGGTTTCAGAACCGGCCTGCTGTGGCTGGCCCATGAGCACACGGGCGAGGCGATGTTCAAGGCAGCGGCCGGCCGGGACGTAGCCAGCTTTGCCCGGCGCATCGCCGGCGCCATCGACACCGAGACCCATGATCTGGGCTTCCTTTATGTGCCGTCCTGCGTGGCCGCTTGGCGGCTGACCGGGGACCAGCGGGGGCGGGCCGCCGCTCTGGCGGCGGCCCAGGCCCTGATGGGCCGGATCATCGAACCGGCGGGCATAGTGCAGGCCTGGGGCGACCTGGACGACCCAACCCAACAGGGCCGGACCATCATCGACTCCCTGATGAACATGCCGCTGTTCTACTGGGCGGGCCGGCAAACCGGCGACCCCACATACGTCCGGGCCGCCGTACGTCACGTCACGCAACTGCGTGACCACATCATCCGGGACGATGATTCAACCTTCCACACCTTCTGGTGGGACCCCGTCAGCGGCGCCCCGCTGCGTGGCTCCACCCAGCAGGGCCACTCCGATTCGTCCTGTTGGGCCCGCGGCCAGGCGTGGGGCATCTACGGTTTTGCGCTCAACTACCGCCTGAGCGGCGACCCCACCTTCCTGGCGGCGGCCCAACGTTGCGCCCGCTACTACCTGGACCATCTGCCGGTTGACCTGGTGCCGTACTGGGACATGGTCTTCACCGACGGTTCGGCTGAACCGCGCGATTCCAGCGCCGCCGCCATCGCCGCCTGCGGCCTAATCGAACTGGCCTCCAACCTGCCGCCCGGCCCCGAACGGGAGCGCTACCAAGGCTGGGCGGTCGCCACGGTGGACTCGCTGGCGCTGGGCTACACCCCGCCACCGGCTGGCCTGGCGAGTGGCCTACTGGCCCACGGCGTCTACGACATGCCCAAACACGTTGGCGTCGATGAGGCCAACCTGTGGGGCGACTACTACTACTTCGAAGCGTTGACACGCCTGGCCCGCCCGGGCTGGACCCCGTATTGGCGCCAACCGGTAAGGAGCGAATCATGATTCTGGAACAGTTCTCATTGGCGGGCCGGACGGCCCTGGTGACCGGGGCCTTCCGGGGCCTGGGCCAGGGCATGGCGCTGGCGTTGGCGGAGGCGGGCGCGGATGTCGCGGTGCTGGACCGCTCCGATGCGGCCGAAACAGCCGCCCAGATCGAGGCCCTG
>JAISTN010000379.1 GCA_031272565.1 Bifidobacteriaceae bacterium | reverse complement strand
GGTGGCCAGTTCACCGACGTCCTGGCGCAACGAGATCTCTGCCGCCTTGCGTTCGGAGTCGATCTGGCGCTGGGCGGCCTCTTGGATGCGGCGGGCCTCGTCGCTGGCCTTGGTCTTGGCCGCCGCTACCAGGGCAGCGGCGTCGGCCTTGGCCTCTTCGCGGATGCGGGCGGCCTCGATCCGGGCTTGCTCCTTTTCCGCGTCCAGGCCGGACCGCAACTGGGCGATCTCCGCTTCGGCTTCTTCGGCCCGTTTCAGGCCGCCCTCAATCTTGTCGGCGCGTTCGTCCAGCACCTTGAGGTAGCGCGGCACGCCATACTTGGCCACCGCCAGGGCGATCAAGATCAGGCAGATGCCGGCCAGGATGACCTCATGCCAGGCTGGTATGAACAGGTCGATGCCCTGCGGGGTTCCTTCTTCAGCGAGCCACATGATCACGTGAAGAGGAAGCCGGCCACCAGGCCGATCAGGGCCAGCGCCTCAACAAAGCCGACGCCAATGAACATGTTCGTCATCAGCTTGCCGGAAATCTCGGGCTGGCGGGCGGTGGCTTCCTGCGTCTTGGCGACCAGTAGGCCGATGCCAATGCCGGGGCCGATGGCGCCCAGGCCATAGCCGATCACGTTCAGATTTCCGCTCACTTCGGCGAGAAGGTTCACGGTTGATTCCTTTCGGGTTGCTTGCTGGTCATGGGCTCAGTGCCCTTCCCTGGCCAGGCCGATGTAGACGGTGCTGAGCAGGGAGAAGATGTAGGCCTGCAGTGCGGCCACAAAGATCTCGAACAGGGTGAAGGCGAAGGCAGCCGCGAAGCTGACCACGCCCAGCCCTTTCAGGGCCCCAGAGGCCTCGACAAACAGGTAACTGGTCATGGCGAAGAAGGCCGCCAGCAGGAAGTGCCCGGCGATCATGTTGGCCATGAGACGGACGGTCAGGGTGACCGGCCGCAAGATGAAGGTGGACAGGAACTCGATGGGCGCCAAGATGACGTACATCACCTTGGGGGCGCCCTTGGGGAACAGGTTGTCGGCCACGAAGTGGCCAAAGCCGTGGGCCTTGATGCCGGCCACCACAAAGGCGATCCAGGTGCACAGGGCCAGCATCAGCGGGACGGCCACCACCGAGTTGGATGAGACGTCCAGGAAGGGAATGACGCCGGTGATGTTGAGGGCGAAGATGCCAAAGAACAACGTCGCGATGTAAGGCAGGTACTGGCGGGCGGCGGCCGGCGACAAGGCCGCCTCGCAGATCTGCTTGTGGACAAAGCCCATCATCAGTTCGAAGGTCGATTGGCCGCGCCCAGGCACCAGCTTGGTGCGGCGGGCTCCCAGCCAGACCAGTAGCACCAGGGCCAAGGTGGCGACGATGCGCACCAAGCCGATCCGGTTCAGCTCCCAGAGGGTGCCGTCACCAACAAAAGGACTGGGAAAGAGTTCGTCAAGGGTTGGCAAATGCATCCCACCGCCCTCGGAGTCATCCGAGGCGGCGGAAGCAGCGATCAACGCGGCAATGGTGGACAAGCCACGACTCCTATGCGAGGTTCCCCAAGGCCGCGCAGACTCTGGGCGGCCATGGCTTGCGGTGCAGGGACGTTCAATAGGTCCCGCCCAAATTACCACAGTGCCGCAGCACGCCGTAGGGCCCTTCCGCCCGGCGGACCAGCGGTTGGCAGCGTGTCATAGGTCACCCGGGGCGATGCGGGCCGCCAGCACCAGCCGGGTTTCCAGCGCCAACGAGCCCACCACGCCCACCAGGATGGTCACACCAAGCACCACGCGCGAGACAAAAGTTGCCCCGTTCAAGACCAAGAGAAGGCCAAGAAGAACTATCAGTTTGATGAACCAGGACACCAGCAGGTTGCGCGCCTGGGCGTCCGGCCCGCCTTTGCGGCCCAGGTGCATCATCAAGGCCGAGGTGCCAAAGAACAGGCCAACGATGCCGGCCCCCAGCAGCCCGCCGATCAGCCCCGGCCGCCCGCTCACCAGATAGCCCACCACGGCGGCCCCCACCGCCAACGCGGCCACGAAAATCCCCAGCAGGCGCAACACCCGCACATAGTCCATGCCCCTGGGCTGCGCCGCCTTAGCCATCGCTACCGCCTTCCGCCGCGGTCACGCCCGCCGCCTCAGCCCCGTCAACGGGAGCGACATCGGCCGCCGCGGTCACGCCCGCTGCCTCGGCCACGCCAGCGGCCCCAGCCACTTCACCGGGCACCCCCGGGGCGTCATCGGGCACTGCCGGGGCGTCATCGGGCGCCGCTTTGGCCCCCTTGCGCCGGCGGCGCACCAGGCCGCCGGGCCCAAAGGTCAGTATCAGGGCCAGGATCAAGCCGGTGCCCATCAAAGCGGCCACCTGCCGAGCCCGCAGCACGGCCAGCCCGGCGCCACCAAAGGCCGGAATGGCCGTCCACAGGTACATGATGGCGGCGGCCCGGCGCTGGGTGTGGCCCAGGCGCAACAGACGGTGGTGTAGGTGCATCTTGTCAGCGTGGAACGGCGACAAGCCCTTCGCCATCCGCCGGCCCACCGCCAACACCATGTCCAACAGGGGCAGCGCCAGCACCGCGAACGGCAACAAGATGGGCAGTAGGGCGCCAAAGGCCTGCCGTTGTGAGATGGCGCTGGAGCCGGGGTCGGTCTGGCCCGTGACGGCGATGGTCGCGGCCGCGAACAGCATGCCCAGCAGCATCGAACCTGAATCGCCCATGAAGATCTTGGCCGGGTGCCAGTTGTAACGCAGGAAACCCAGGCAGGCGCCCACCGTGACCGACAAGATGAGGGCAGCCAACGAGGCGTAGCTCTCCGAGTTCGATTGCCGGCTCAGCAGGTAGCTGTAGACAAAGAAGGCAGTGCAGCCAATCGCTACCAGGCCGGCCGCCAGTCCGTCCAGGCCGTCGGTGAAGTTGATCGCGTTGCAAGCTGCCACCACCACCACGATGGTGGCGATCAGCGACAGCCGGGCAGAGGGAATGGTCAGCCCAGCAATGGGGAACGTAATGAGCTGCACACCCTTCCAGGCCAGGAAACCGCCCGCCAGGACCTGGCCGGCCAGCTTGGTGGGCCAGCTCAGTTCATACCAGTCATCGACCGCCCCCAGTGCGGTCACAAACAGGGCCGCCACCGCCACCCCCCAGATGGCGTTGGAATCCTGGAACACCGGCTGCAAGAAGGGGATGTGTGAAGCCACAAACAATCCCACCCCCGCTCCAGCCGCCATGGCCAACCCGCCCAGGCGGGGCGTGGGAACGGTGTGGATGTCGCGGGCCCGGACCTTGGTCATGGCGTGGGTCGCAACCGCCAGCCGCCGCACCAGCGGCACCATCAGCCAGGTCACCACCAGGCTGATCAGGCACAGTGAGATGTAGACCTTCACGGCTCCGCCTCCAGCACCGCGAAGCCGTCCAGCGGACCGGTGGGCGGGAAGCCGGCCGCCCGGCGCAGAGCGGATTCGATCAGGCGGCGGCTAATCGCGCCCTCCCGGATCACCCGGGGCGGGCTGGCCGAATCGGTCGCATCTACCACGGTCGAGGCCGTGCCTCCGGGGGCCACACCGGCTTCGACGTAGACCGCCACCACATCGCCCAGTTGGTGGATCGCCTGGGCGGCCGTCAGGGCGGGCGGGCGGCCTGACAGATTGGCCGAGGTCACCGCCAGCGGGCCGGGCCGCAGGAACAGATCCAGGGCCACCGGAGGGTCCGGTTGGCGCACCGCGATGGTGCCCGGCCGGTCCCCCAGGTCCCAGGCCGAATCCGGGTTGGCCACCAGCACCAAGGTCAGGCCGCCCGGCCAGAAGGCCTCCATCAACGCCCGGGCCTGCGGCGTGATGTCCGCCACCAGCAATTCAACCTGGTCGGCGCTGCCAACCAGCACCGGAATGGCCAGGTCGCGGGGCCGCCGCTTGGCCTGGAACAGCCGGGTGATGGCCGCCGGGTTGGCCGGATCGGCCGC
>JAISTN010000377.1 GCA_031272565.1 Bifidobacteriaceae bacterium | reverse complement strand
GGCGGCCGATGACGCCGAGGCGGCCAGCGAACTGGCTCAAGCCGACCAGTCCTTCGCGGACGAGGTACCAGCCCTGGAGGCGGTGCGCGATCAAGCCGAGGCGGCCCTGAAAGAGATCCTGGCGCCGCGCGACCCGGATGACGCGCGCGACGTCATCATGGAGATCAAGGCGGGGGAAGGCGGCGAAGAATCGGCCTTGTTTGCGGGCGACCTGCTGCGGATGTACCAGCGCTACGCCGAACGCAAGGGCTGGACCCTGGAGATCCTGGACCTGAATGGCACCGAACTGGGCGGGGTCAAGGACGCCTCGGTGGCGATCAAGTCCAAGGGCAACCCGGAACCCCAAGATGGCGTCTGGGCGCACCTCAAGTACGAGGGCGGCGTGCACCGGGTCCAACGGGTACCGGTGACCGAATCGCAGGGGCGGATCCACACCTCAGCCGCCGGCGTGCTGGTGATGCCGGAGGCCGACGACCCAACCGAGGTTGAGATCGACCCGAACGACTTACGGGTGGACGTCTACCGGTCATCGGGGCCGGGGGGGCAGTCCGTCAACACGACCGATTCGGCCGTGCGCATCACCCACCTGCCAACCGGCTTGGTGGTGAGCTGCCAGAACGAGAAATCGCAGCTCCAGAACAAGGAGCAGGCGCTGCGGATTCTGCGCGCCCGGCTGTTGGCGCTGCAGGCTGAGGAGGCAGCGGCGGCGGCCAGCGACGCGCGGCGCTCGCAGGTGCGGACGGTGGACCGCTCGGAGCGGATCCGGACCTACAACTTCCCCGAAAACCGGATCGCGGACCACCGCACCGGCTTCAAGGCCTACAACCTGGACCGGGTGCTGGATGGAGAACTGGACGCGGTGATCACCAGCGCCATCGAGGCGGACGCGGCGGCCCGGTTGGCCGCCGCCGGGGAGTAAACCTTGCGGATGGTCTTCCCCACCGGTGAGCACGAGCGCCTGGCTGCTGGCCTGGCCGGCTTGACACTGGGGGAGTTGCGGGCGCGCAGTTTGCTGGGCCGGTTCAAACTGCCGCCGGGGTATCCGGCGGCAGCGGCCCGCCTGGACGCGGGCGAACCGCTGCAATATGTGCTGGGGCGGGCTGCTTTCCGGCGGAGCGAGGTCGAGGTGGGACCAGGGGTGTTGATTCCGCGACCGGAAACCGAGGTGGTGGCCGGCGCCGCCATCGTCGCCTTGGAGCGGTGGCCCGGTGGCGACCGGCTGGCGGTCGATCTGGGGACCGGCTCGGGAGCCATCGCCGCCGCGTTGGCCGACGAGGTGCCGGGGGCCCAGGTGGTGGCGGTAGAGGTGTCCGATGACGCCCTGGTGTGGGCCCGGCGCAATCTGGCACCCCGCGGTGTGCGGGTGGTGGCGGGAGATGTCGTGGCCCTGGGCGAACCAAATCAGGTGGGCGGCATCGGCGGCGCCAGCGGCCTGAGTGACCTGGTTGGCAAAGTGGCCGTGGTGGTGGCGAACCCGCCCTATCTACCGGTGGGGACGCAGTTGGGTCCGGGGGTGGCGGAACATGAACCGGCCGTGGCCCTGTGGGGCGGTGGCCCGCGCGGGCTGGACCGGCCGGCCCAGTTCTTGGCCGCGGCCGCACGGCTGCTGCGACCTGGCGGCACCGTGGTGCTGGAACATGATGCGACCCAAGGTGCGGCGCTACGGCAACTGGCCACCGCCGGTGGTTTGTTCCGCGACAGCGGGACCGGGGTGGACCTAACTGGCCGCGACCGCTACTTGACGGCCATCAAATGCTAGGAATGCGGCGGCTCGAGGCCTGGCGGAATTGGTTGGCCAGTTCGGTGAACTCGGTGGTGACGGGCAGCCCGGGGAACTCGTCGATGACGCGCTGCGGCGGGCGGAACAGGACGCCGGCGTTGGCCGCCAGCAGCATGGCCGTGTCGTTGTAGGAATCACCGGCCGCGAAGACGGTCAGGTTGAGTGACTGGAGGGCCAGGACGGCGGCCTGCTTCTGGTTGGCCAGGCGGAGCCGGTAATCGGTGATGCGGCCGGTCGCGTCCGTCACCAGGTTGTGGCAGAACAGGACGGGGTAGTCCAGTTGGGCCATCAGCGGTTGGGCGAAGTCGTAGAAGGTGTCGGACAAGATGATGACCTGGAAGTGCTGGTTCAGCCAGCGCAAGAAGTCATGGGCGCCGGGCAGAGGCGCCATTTGGCCAATCACCGCTTGGATGTCCGGCAGTTTCAGCCCGTGTTGATCCAGGATGCGCAGGCGGTAGCGCATCAACTCGTCGTAGTCGGCAATGTCGCGGGTGGTCAGCCGCAGGGCCTCGATGCCGGTCCGCTCCGCCACATTGATCCACACTTCCGGCACCAGGACGCCTTCCAGGTCCAGGCACACCACTTCCATAGCCATGGGGTTAATCATGGCTTAACACCTGGACCGGGCGCCGCCCGCCGGGCCGTCCCGCCCCGGCCCCGGCCGTCCGCCCGGCGGCGGCAGCCAAGGTAGCGTGGGGCCGGGGCCGGGGCCGGGGCCGGTAGCCTGGTGGGGTGCGTTATGTGTCAACCCGGGGATTCGCCACGGACCAGCCCCTGCCGTTTTCCGACATTTTGCTGGAGGGCCTGGCGCCCGATGGCGGCCTCTACTGGCCGCAGGCCTGGCCCCAGCTAGAGAGGGCCGACCGGGCCGAATTGCGCCGGCTCTACCAGGTTGAGGGCTACCCGCGCCTGGCTGCCGCCATCATGGCGCTGTATGCGGACGACATCGGCGAGGCGACGCTGCTGGAACTGACCCAGCGCGCCTACACGCCCGCCAAGTTCGGCTCACCGGACACGGTGCCGGTCAGTGACCTGGGTGGCGGGCTATGGTTGGCCCACCTGTCCAACGGCCCCACCGCCGCCTTCAAGGACTTGGCCATGCAACTGCTGGCCGAGCTGTTCGAACACGAACTGGAGCGCCGCGACCAGGTGATCACCATTCTGGGGGCGACCTCGGGTGACACCGGATCGGCGGCCGACTACGCCATGTTGGGCCAACCCCGGATCAAGGTGTTCATGCTGTCGCCGCAGGGCCGCATGACACCCTCCCAGCGCGGCCAGATGTACGGCCTGGATGATCCGCACATCATCAATATCACCGTGCCCGGCGCCTTCGACGATTGCCAGGACCTGGTCAAGGCGGTCAACGCGGACGCGGCCTTCAAGGCGCAACACTCAATCGGTGCGGTCAACTCGATCAACTGGGCCCGCCTGGCCGCCCAGGTGGTCTACTACGTGGCCAGTTGGCTGCGGGTTTCGGCGCACGATGACGACCCGGTTGGCTTCTGCGTCCCCACCGGCAACTTTGGCAACATCATCTCCGCCCACATTGCCCGCCAGATGGGAATCCCGGTGGACCGGATCGTGCTGGCCACCAACGAGAACAACGTCCTGGCCGAGTTCTTCACCACCGGCGTCTACCGGGTCCGCTCCGCCACGGAGACGGTGGCGACCTCCAGCCCGTCGATGGACATTTCGAAGGCCTCCAACTTTGAGCGCTTCGTGTTCGACCTGTTGGGGCGCGACGCCGCCGAGACGCGCCGCCTGTTCGGCGCGGTGCTCCCGGCCGCCGGCGAGTTCC
>JAISTN010000371.1 GCA_031272565.1 Bifidobacteriaceae bacterium | reverse complement strand
GCACGGCCGGACCAACGGCCGCACCGGCATCGAGAATCTCCTGGATGTGCGCCGGGTCCGGGAAAGACGGGAAGACCGGGGGTGGGGGAGCGTAGGAAACACGCTGCTTACCCTTGCGCCGACGCGGTATGGCCGGTTCGTCATCGGTTGTCTGGTCGTAGTACGGATCGTCAATCACGGGCGGTACCCAGTTGGCGTAGTCGTCCGCCGGCGGCAGGCCACCCGGGGGCATGGGCGTGGTTGGTGTCAGCGGCACCGGCGCCGGGGGCGCGGCATAGCCAAAGCTGCCCACGCCCGGTACGGCCGCCGGCGACATGCCCAGGGGGCCAGCCCCTGGAGCGGCCGCCGTGGGGGCCTCCGGCCGCCGCACCACCGGGGCGCCGCAGACCCCGCAGAAGCGGGCCCCACTGGTTAGACCAGTGCCGCACTTTTCACAGGGAAACTCGCCGGGATTTGGCATCGGCTCAAGCCTCCTTCTTGCGGTCCGCCCGGCGGCCCTGGCGCAGCGAGGCCAAGGCTACCGGTGCCTTCATTCTCTTCACGCGCTTGGCCCCCGTTCTCAACTCGCCGCGCGCAGTCGCTACATCCGCCCAGAAGGCGGTGACTTCTGCCTCAGAAAGATGGTACGGGCCAAACACCGAGGCGTCAGCCCGGTGCGCCACCGCCACCACCGAAGGCGCCGCAAAGCGCTGGGCCAAATTGGCGGCGTTCTCACGCCGGGTGGCGGCCGGTTTGATGGGCACCCCCAGGTCGATCGCGTAGTCGGTCAACTCGCGCCAGCCCCCGGCCACCGACCGGGCCAGGTTGGTGTCCCGTCGCCGCTTGGAGCGCCGCCGGGCCTTCAGTGCCGCGATGATGATGAAGGGCGTGGCCAGCAGGATTACCGGCACGCCGATCAGACTGATCAAGCGGGCCAGCGCCGCCCAGTCCCGGGCCGCTGGGTCGTCTGGCTCGTCTTCGGTGTCTTTGTCGTCAGGCATTTCTTCCGGCGGCAACACCGGCGGCTTCTCCGGGTCTTCCGGCGGCAACACAATCGACGGGTTCTCTTGCTTGGATTCGACATGGGGCGTCTCGACCTGTTCGTTGTCTTCGTCCGGCGAGGCGTCGATGGCGACCCAGCCGATGCCGTTGAACAGCACCTCAACCCAGGCGTGGGCGTCTGCGCCCTTGACCTGCCAGGCCTGGCCGGCCGCCACCGGGTTGTCCTGATCGGGGTAGAAACCCATCACCACCCGGGCGGAAAAGCCCAGCTTGCGGGCCATCAGGGCCATCGCCACCGCATACTGTTCGTCATCGCCCACCATCGGGTCGCTGGAAAGCAGGGTCTGGATGCGGGCGGCGCCGTGGCCGGGGGGCGAAGCGGTGGTGTTCTCGCCATGGGAGAAGGTGCCGGTGGCCAAGTAGTCCCGCAGCGCCTGGATGCGCTCGGCCGGGTCCGTCTTCTGGTCCACCAGTTGGCGGGCCAGAGCCTCCACCTGATCCGGCACGTTCTGCGGCACCGGCAAGTCCCCCACTCCAGGCACCAGGGTGGTGTTGGCCAGGGCCGCCGCCTGGTTCCAGACCACTGGCGAAACGCCGGTGGCCTCGAAGGTGTAAGAATCGCCCGCCGCCAGGCCCAGCGGCGTGACCGCCCCAGCGGCCTCCTGGTCGTAGTAGAAGCTGTCTTGCAGGTCAACCGCCCGCGAGCCGGCAAAGGTCAGGGCCGTCAACTGGCCGGCCGTGGGCAGCCACACCACCTCATGGTTCATGGTGCCGTAGGCCGCCTCGACCCGCACCGTGACGCGGCTGACATCGCCATCCGCCCGGCTGATGTTGGTTGAACCGGCCCGGCGGTAGGTGCCGGCCCCCTTGGTCTGGCCGGCGCCCACGCCATAGACGTGGCCGTCATAGGCGTCCAGCACGGCTAGACGCAGCCGGCCGCCTTCCGGCAAGCCCAGCACCGTGAACAAGACCTCGTCCTTGCCGGTCACCACATACGAGTGGTAGGCCACCAGCGGGCTGGTGTATTGGTGCAGGTCAAGGGGCGGTTCCACGGCGTCGCGCACGGCCGTGCGGTCCATCGCCCGGGTCACGGCCGGGCCCGCCAGTGCCACCGCGCCGGCCGCCACCGCCAGCACGGCCCCGGCCCCGGCTAGCCGGACCAGGCGCAGCTTGGCGGCCGATCCGCCGGCCTCCATGCCCAGGCCGGCCACGGGTGCCTTGTGGTGGCGCCAGGCCAGCCAGATCAGGGCCACCAGGCCAAAGGCCGCCACCTGTGCCACCGGCCAGGCCGCCTGGGCCGTGCCCAGGGCGATCACCCCGGCCAGGCAGACACCCAGCGGCAGCAGGGCCCAGGCCGGGCGGTTCAGGCGCCAGGCGAAACTGAAGGCCAGCACCGCGGTGGCCAGCGCCACGATAAACGGCACCAACCGCAGGCTGGGGAAAGGCGCCACCGGCGTTGACGCGGTCACAAAGTCGCGCCACACCGTGGCTGCCCCCAACACGGTGGCCCGCAGCGAGGAGCCGTTGGGCAGCCAGTGCCCGTTGACCGTGCCGGCCAGCGCGATGGGCGCCGCCAGCAAGACATACAGCACCGCCGTGCAGCCGGCCGTCAGCAGCGGGCCCAGCCGGGCGGCGGTGGCCAGCCAGGCCACCACCAGGCCAATCACGGCCCCGCCGGCCGCGGCCGGCGCAAAACCGAAGCCCTGGTAAACCGGGTAGAAGCCCACCAGCACGGCCGCCAGCATGGCCGCCACCGCGGCGGCGTCCAGCAGGCCGCCCAGGGTCAGAGCCCGGGGGCGGGCACCGTGCCACTTGACGGTGGTGGCGGGCTGCCAAGTGCCGCCTTGGGGTGGGGTCTGGGACCGGCTCATATGGCACGCATCCCCTTCGGCAGGTCTTCCAGTTGACCCAGTTCGATGACCGGCGAATCACCCAGCGTGTGGCGGGCCAGGGGGGCGCCGATGGCGCAGCGCAGGCCCACCACCACCACGTCCACCGGCAGGCGGATCATGGCAGCCCGCAACTGGGCGGCGGTGGGCACCGAGCCGACAATCAGCACCGCCACCGAGGCGTCTGGCACCTGGGCGGCGGCCTGGGTGGCCACCGAGGTCAGGGTGTAGAAGCCGGGGTCCGGTTCGATCCGCGAGCAGTCATCCAGCAGCAGCGCGCCCGTCTCGGTGTGCAGGTTGCCCAACGAGGTCAGCACCGTCAGGTCTTTTTCTTCCTTGATGGCCTGCAGGGCCAGCGAGGCGCCGGCCGAGATGGCCAGTTCCATTTCCGCCGGGTGGGCGTAGTCATGTTCGTTGGTTGAAATCCCCACCACCAGGTGGGACCGGCGGGTCTCTTCAAACTGGCGGACCATGAACTTGCCGATCCGGGCGGAGGTCTTCCAGTGGATGTGGCGGCGGTCATCGCCCGGGACGTATTCCCGCAGGGCGTGGAAGGCGACATCGGAGGAAGACAAGTCATCGGTGGGTTTGCCTTCCAAGTCCCGCAGGAAGCCCTTCGATGAACCGTCCAGGCTGACGGTGTTGGGGTGGACAAACAGCTCGTACTGGCCGGTCCATTCGACCGTCCGGCGCAGCAGGCCCACCGGGTCGCCGCGCCAGGATGTGACCGGCCCCACCTTGATGACGGCCCGCTGGTGGGTGGGAATCTGGAACAGTTCTTCTGTCGCCGCCTTGGGGCCCAACCGGGGAATGTGGAACGAGGCCGCGCCCTGGCCCACCGGCAGCGTGGTGGTGGAAGGCAACAGGGCCCGGCGGGACGGGTTCGACACGATGATCGAACCGAAGGCCGAATCCCCCACCTGGACCCGCAAGCGGGCCATGTTCAGGGCTACCGAATAGCCGGTGCGGCCCACCACAAAGCCGGCCGCCACCACCAGGGCCGCGGCCAAACCCAGCGCGATCAGCACAAACTCCGCCCAGCCCAGCGCCCAGCCGATCAGCAAGGATCCCACGGCGGCGCCGATGGCGCCCCAGCCCAGCGGCCGGACGACGCCCAGCAACGGCCGGATCAGGCGGACCAAACGGCGCCCAAAGCGGCGCCACCACTTGCCTTCCGGCTCGGCCTGGGTCACCAGTTGGCGCAACGGCTTGGCCGTGAACGGCGCCAAGGTGGCGGACGGGCCTGCGCCCTGGCCGGCTTTGGCCGGGGCGGTCCGGGGAGGCAGGGTGGTAGTCATCAGCCGACAGCCCGCTCCTGTGGCGCCGGCACCTGCTCTAGCACGCGGGTGATGGTGGCCTCGGCGTTGGCCCCGGCGAACTCTGCCTCCGGGTCCATTACCAGCCGGTGGGTCCAGACGGGCAGCGCCACCGCCTTGACGTCATCGGGAATCACAAAGTTGCGGCCCTGGGAGGCGGCCCAAATCTTGACCACCCGCGCCATGGCCAGGGCACCGCGGACGGACACGCCGATGCGTGTTTCCGGGGCCGTGCGGGTTTCCTCGCACAGGCGGGCAATGTAGTCCAGGATTGACGGGTCTACCGCCGTGGTGGCGCCTAGATCGGCCATGTCGCCCACCGCCTCGGTGGTGATGACCGGGCTGAGGTCGGCTGCCCGGTCCTTGCGGGCGCCGCGCAGAATGTCCACCGTGGCCGAACGGTCCGGGTAGCCAATTGACGTCTTCATCAAGAAGCGGTCCAACTGGGCTTCCGGCAGGCGGTAGGTGCCGGCCTGTTCGATTGGGTTCTGGGTGGCGATCACCATGAAGGGCCGTTCGGTGGTGTGGCTGACGCCATCGACCGTCACCCGGCCTTCTTCCATCACTTCCAGCAGCGCCGACTGGGTCTTGGGGCTGGCCCGGTTGATCTCATCCGCCAGCACAATCGAGGCGAAGATGGGCCCGGGGCGGAACTCGAACGACTGGGCCGATTGGTTGTAGATCACCACGCCGGTCACATCCGAGGGCAGCAGGTCGGGGGTGAACTGGATGCGGCTGTCGGTGCCGTCAACGGTGGCGGCGATGGACCGGGCCAGGGCTGTCTTGCCGGTGCCCGGGGCGTCCTCCAGCAGCAGGTGGCCTTCCGCCAACATGCAGGTCAGCGCCAGGCGGATGACGTGTGTCTTGCCCAGGATGGCCCGGCCAACGTTGCCGGTGATGGCGTCAAAGGTCTGGGCGAACCAGGTGGCCTGGTCGGGTGTCATGGCGGTGGCCTGGCGGGGCCGGGTGGGGACCGTGGTCATTGGGACGAAGCCTTTCTCGAAGCATGCTAGGCCAGATTATCGTGCCCAACCTGCGGATTTGGCCGCTGCTACCAGTTTTCACCAGCGCGCGGCAATGTTCCATGGGGAAAAGTCCCCATGCCGGGCCGGGCAGCGCGGTGGGCGCCCGGCCCGGTGGGGACAAGCTGATGCATGATGGTGTTGGCCTTTCGCTAGCTGCCCGGTTAGAACGTCTTGTGTTCTGAGGTATCTGATCCGACGGTGGCCCAGACATCACGGCCCGAACCGTAGTAGCAGTTCAGGGTGACACTGCCGTTGGCCTTCAGCTTGACGCTACCCAGGCTGACTGTCATGTCGCTGCCGCTGCGCTTGCCGTGGCAGGTGACCTTGTAGGTGCCGGCCGGATAGCTCTGCGTGTTCAGCACCACCCACCAGGTGCCCGCCTCGCCGCCGGTGCTGCCCTTGGTGACCCACAGGCGCTTGGCCGGCGCCGGCGCGGCCCCGGTGGCTTCCGTCTTGCAGGCGGGGGCGCTTTCCTGCCCGATGGCGTCCTTGGTCTTGACGCAGACGGTATGGGTGGCGCTGTAGCCCGTGAAGTCCAGGGC
>JAISTN010000304.1 GCA_031272565.1 Bifidobacteriaceae bacterium | reverse complement strand
CCAGGCCATGGGTGACCAGTTCGGCACTGCCCGGGTGGCCCAGCAGGGCGCCGATGGCGTAGACGTGGACCATGCGGCAGTTGACCCAAAGCTGGCGGTGGTGGGACGGATCAGGCTGCCCGGTCTGGTCCAACCAGCCGAAGCCGCCCTCCGGCTGGGCTGCGGCCTGGCCAAAGGCGAGTAGCTGTTCAGTCTGATCGGCCAGCCAGGCCGCGTCTTCGGGGCTGAGGTAGCTCACGTGCAACAGTCTGACAGGCGGGGCGGCCGGGGCGCCGCAGGCGCCCCGGCCGGCCGGCGATCTGGCCGGCCCGGGAATAAGTCGCCTGGCGTTGGTGTTGTACAAGGTGTGCCCGGCCGCACCGCCTCCTCTTTAGCTGGCCGGGCTGGCGGGGCCGGGGAGGGATCCCATGGCTCCACGGGAGTGCAGGCTTCTCTCTCATCCTGGCCTGCCACCGGTGGGGCCGAGGTGGGATCCCAATGCTCCTCGGCCCCGCCCTTTATCACTTCTCAAGGCCACCGGGGTGTGACTTGCGCCACATGTTGCAAGGCTCCACCGACGCCTGACCTGCGGCTATGTATTCTGTGGCGCCCCTGGGGCGAAATCTCGGCGTGTCACACTCTTGCCATTGGTTGGGCCGTGAGCCGCGGCGGTGTCTCTTCACCATGTTCTCTCCGCCGCCGGGGCTCCGGCCGGCCGCCCATGCCCATCCCACAGCCGCCTGCCGGCTGGGGCGTGTCCGCGTTACGGGCGCCGGGGCGGGTGTCCACTAGGCTCTACCTGTGGGCAAGGTAATCGTGCTGACTGGGGCCAGCGACGGCATCGGCGCCGCCGCTGCTGCGGCCCTAGGGGAAGCCGGCCATACCCTGATTCTGGTGGGGCGCTCACCAGCCAAGACCAAGGCGGTGGCCAACCGGGTGGGAGCGGCGCGCTACTTCACGGCCGATTTTGCCGACCTGATCCAAGTGCGCCGCATGGCCCGGCGGATCAGGTTGATCTGCCCACGGATCGACGTGCTGGCGAACAACGCGGGCGGTGTCTTCACCGGCCCCCGGATGACCGCGGACGGCTACGAATACACCTTTCAGGTCAATGCCCTGGCCGGCCTGCAACTGACCCACGACCTGCTGGAGCCGCTGCTGGTGGCGAGAGGCGCGGTGGTCAACACCGGTTCGCTGGCGGCCCGGCTGCTGGGGCGGCTGGAACCGGATCACCTGGACGGCCGGCGGTTCTTGACTCCGATGCGCGCCTACGGTGACTCGAAGCTGGCCAGTGTCATCTTTGCCCGCGGCTTGCATCAGCGTTATAACGCAGAGGGTCTGAGCGCTGTGGCCTTTCACCCTGGGGTGATTGCCACCAACATCGCCTCCGAAAAGGGCCTGGGTTTGCACTACGTCTATCACAGCCCGCTGCGGCGCCTGCTGACACCGGCCGCTCGGGGCGGCACCAACCTGGCCTATTTCGCGGCCGGCGTGGCCGGTGCCACCTGGGAATCCGGCCGCTACTACTCCGCCCGGCGCCAGCCGGTGAAGTCCAATCCACAGGTCTGGGACCAGGCCCTGTGCGACGCCGTCTGGGACCGTTGTTCGGAGTTGCTGGACCTCGACTGGTTGTAGTAGCTGTCGCCGCCGGGCGGGTGGCCGGGAGCCCGCCGGCGGCAGCGGGCGCCAAGAGGTGGGACGAATCGCGCGGGGCGGGGCGCCAGACCGGTACGATTGTGCCGTCTCGACCGTCCACGAAAGAAAGACCATGCCCAAGAACCTGTACAAAGCCGTGCTGGGTGAAGCCGACATTCCCACACATTGGTACAACATCGTGCCAGACTTCCCCACGCCCCCAGCTCCGCCCTTGCACCCGGGCACCGGCCAGCCGCTGGTGCCAGATGACCTGACCGCGTTGTTCCCCATGGGACTGATCGAACAAGAGGCCTCAGCGGAACGATGGATCGAAATCCCCGAGCCGGTGCGTGAGATCTACCGCCTGTGGCGGCCCTCACCGCTGTACCGGGCCTTCCGCTTGGAACAAGCCCTGGGCACCAAGGCCAGGATCTACTACAAGTACGAAGGCTCTTCACCGGTCGGTTCGCACAAGGCCAACTCGTCGGTGCCCCAGGCCTACTTCAACAAGATCGCCGGGCGCACCCGGCTGACTACCGAAACCGGCGCCGGGCAGTGGGGCGCTGCCCTGGCCTTCGCCGCCGAGGTCTTTGGCTTGGAGTGCGACATCTGGCAGGTCCGCAGCTCGTTCGAGGGCAAGCCGTACCGGTCCGCCCAGATGGCAGTCTTTGGCGCCAAGGCTGTGGGCTCGCCTTCGGAACTGACCGAGGTGGGCCGCCAACTGCGGTTGAAGTTCCCGGACACGTCCGGTTCCCTGGGCATGGCCATCTCCGAGGCCATCGAGGAAGCGGCCAAGGATCCCAACGCCTCCTACTCGCTGGGCTCCGTGCTGAACCTCGTGCTGTTGCACCAGACCGTCATCGGGCAGGAAGTGCTCGTCGTCGTCGTCGTCGTCTGTCAAGGCTTAGGCCTCTGGGCCTGTTCCGGTTCAGAATTTATTTTTTGAAACACTGGACAGTTGGTAGGACTCCTTGAACGGGGGATCG
>JAISTN010000262.1 GCA_031272565.1 Bifidobacteriaceae bacterium | reverse complement strand
TGGCCGGCATCGGCCGCCGTCAGCTTGTAGGTGGCACCGGTGGCGGCCGAGATCACCTGGGTGCCCCGGTACCAGGTGTAGGCCACGGTGGTGCTGCCGGCCGGCCCAATGGTGGAAGTGGCGCGCAGGGTTTGCCCCACCGCCGGAATGCCGCTCAGGGTCAGGGTAGAAATGTATGGCGGGTCGGCCTTGCGCACGTACGAGGCGTCCGAGGTGGCGCTGTTAGGCAGGTAGCCGGTCTGCGTCAAGTCCGCCCGCACGGAGACGTCCCAGCCGTAGTCCTCCCGGCCGGGGGTGTAGCTCTTGGTGGTCACGCCGGGCATCGCCACGCCATTCCGCAGCCACTGGAAGGTGACGCCGGAACTGTAGGTGGGCGTGGTGGCGACACTCATGGCGAAGCCGGCCTCAAAGGTGCCGCTGATGGTGACCGCGCTGACCGGCACCTTTTGCCACTGGGCGTCCAGCACCAGGCCGCGCGCGCCGGGCGCCAGGTAGTAGGCCAGGCCGTAGTTGGTGCCGTCCACGCCAACGATCTCGGTCAGCACGTTGTAGGTGTTGTAGAGCTGGATCCGGTAACAGCCGGTGGCCTTGTCCCCCACCTGGAAGCGGCCGTCGGTGGTCAGCGTCAGGGTTGTCTTGGTGCCGCCCGTGTTGGACGGCCCACAGGGTGAGGCGGCCGCCCAGTAGGTGTATTCCAGCTTGTAGCCCTTGATGTCGAACCCGTCGCGCTGCGAGATCACCATGCCGCCCAGGCCGGTCTTGGGTACGGTGACGGCGGCCGAGGTGCGGGTAGCGGAGGTGTAGCCGGCGGCGGAGGCGGTCACCTTGACCGTCAAGGCCCAGCCCGCGTCGGCCTGCGTCACGGCGTAGGTGATGGTCTGGGTGGGCCGGGCCGTGCTGGCCTTTTGGACCAGCCGGTTGCCCCGGTACCACTCGTAAACCAACGTGGCGCCCGATGGCGTTGCCCCGGTCACCGTGGGGGTCAACGTGTTGCCAATGGCGGCCGTGCCGCTGATGCCCACCGCGGCGATGGCGGCCTGGCCTTGGTAGGGCACGGCCACGGTGCTCGAATCGGCTCCCCCGGCCGACCGGTTGGTAGCGGTGGCGACGGCCCGGACCCACAGGCTGCCGCCTGCGTCACTGGCCTGGACCACATAGGTGGGGTCGGTGGCCGGCGCCTGGACACGGTTGACGCCGTTGAACCACTCATAGGTCAGGGCGGCCCCGGCCGGGTCGACCCCGCTGGCCTGGGCGGTCAGCGTGGCACCAACTGCCGCCTGGCCGCCGATGGCGACCGCTTGCACCGCCGCCGCCGGGTACTCCAGGCGGACCGGGGGCGAGGCCGTGACCTGCGCCGTCAGCCCGCTGGGCGCGGTCAGGGTGGCCACCAGGTTGATGGTCTGGCCGGCGTCGGTTTGAGTCAAGGTGTAGGTGACACCGATGGCGCCGGGAATGTCCGCCGTGCCGCGCCGCCACTGGTAGGCGATGGTGCTGCCGGCCGGCTCCAGGCCGGCCGGCCGGGCCGTCAGCGTCTGGCCCACCGCCGCCGTGCCCGCCAGGGTCAGGCTGGTCAGGGACGGCGTGGTGGAATCGGCCACCAGGATCAGGCCGGTCAGCGGTGGGGCGACGCCAAAGGAACCGGCCAGGGTGGTGCTGCCGGACACCACCGGGTCGACCCGGCGCCCGGCCGGGGTGCGGGTCCGGATGACGTAGCAGCCGGTGGTGTCTTGGCCGATGGCGAACTCGCCGTTGGCGCCGCTGTAGACCATGCCCTGGGAGCGCACCACCGGGTTGGTGGTTTGGCCACAGGCCGTCGAATAGCGCATCCAGACCACCGGCCAGCCCACCAGGGCGTTGCCGTTGGCATCAGTCAGACGGCCGGTGACGGCGCTGCCGTTGGCGGGCACCCACAACCCGGCCGAACTGACCACCGCCGCCGTGTAGCCCGGCGCCGTAGCCTGGGCTTGGATGGTCAGTGTGTGGCCGGCATCGGCGGCCGTGACGCTGTAGCTGGCCCCGGTCGCGCCCCCAATCGCCTGCCCGTCGCGCCGCCAGGTGTAGCTGATCTGGGCACTGGCCGGCACCGTGGTGGGCACAAGTGCGGTCAGGGTCTTGCCTGGCGCCGGGCTGCCGGACACCTGCAGGGTTCCCACCGCCACCTGGCCGGCCGGGGTCAGGTCAGAGGTGAAGGCCTTCAGGTTGGCGGCCGCCTGGCCGCTGGTGGCCAGGTCCAGCCAGACGCCGTTGGCGCGCACATAGCTGTGCCCCACCGTGACGCCGCCGGTGCCGTAGAAGTACTCCACCGGCATGGCGATGGTGCCACTCGCCGTGCCCGTGAACTCGACCACCACCGTGAAACGGTCGCCTGGTTCCAGGGTGACCGCCTGGGGCAGGTCGATCATGGCCAGGCCCGCCAGGGCGACGGTGCCGGTGACGGTTGAGCCGCCATCGGCCGCAATCGGCTGGGCGGTGCCGCTGCCGGGCAGGCCCACACCGTTGACATAGACATTCAGGCGGTAGGCGGTTTGCGGCGTGGGGACCGCAAACTGGACGGACTCCAGGGACTGGCGGGGGGCGTCGCTGGCCAGGGTGAAGACGGAGGCCATCGCTTGGCCGTCGGTCACTGTGCCGGTCCAGCCGCGGGCGTCCCAGTAGTAGTTGTGCTCCAGGCCGTCGCCGCCGGCCGCATCGCCGGCGCCCGCCATGTCGAAGTAGTACGAGTTGTACAGCCCATACGAATAGTAGGAGACCCAGAAGTAGCCGGCCTGGCCCCAGCCTTCGCCGTAGCTGTTCTTGATCAAGAAGGCGCCATCGGCCGGCGGGGTGACTTTGAAGTTCTGCTTCGAATAGTTGTCGTCCCAACCCACAATCGCCACCGCATGGTCGGAGCCGTGCAGTTCGATGGGTCGCCAACTGTAGTAGGCGGCGTGGGTTTCGTCGTAGGCGTCCACCGCCGTGGTCAGGTAGTAGGTGGTGACCGTCCCCAGGTCGTAGACGGCCTGTTTGATGGCGTCCACGTTGGCCTGGACGTAGACGCCGTCCGCGTCGCGCGGAGCGGGCAGGATGAGGAAGTTCTGCAGGTGGAAGTCGGATTCAGCGATCTGCTGGACCGTCCAGGTGGCCGCGATCAGGCCCTCTGGGTAGGCCTCTGCGGTGCGGGCGCCGTACCAGCGCGACCAGGCGGCGGCGGCCATTTCTTCGCCACCCATGGAGTTGGACAAGGTGGCCGCGCCGTTGCCCGCGTCCGGCGCCCGGGTGGCCTGGAACAGTTGGGACACCGACAGGTCGGTGGCCTGGCTGACCGCGCCGTGGCGGGCGATGGCGGCCTCGGCTGAGGCGGCCGCGGCGTAGGCCCAGCAGCTTGAGCCGATTTGGTACTTGACGCCCGTCACCCAGGTGGGGTGAGCCTGGCGCAGGTCGTAGGCGGCCGGCAGCGTTTCCGGGTCGGCATAGGCCTCATAGTTGGCGTCCAAGATGGGCTGCAGGTCGACGGCGGAGGCGACGACGCCAGGCGCAGGGGTGGCGGCGGTGGTTTCGGTGTCACCGTCAGTGTCGCTGTCGGTGCCCAACGCGTCCGCCGGGCTACCGGCCGCGTCAGGGCCTGGCGCCGTGTCTGGGACCGGACTCACCCCGTTGCCCGCTGGCGCCGCCGGGGCCTGAGGCTCAGTTTGGGCCTGGGGCTCCTGGGTCGCCGGGTTGTCACTTGTGGCCGGGTTGTCCCCTGGCGCGGCGGTGGCTGGGGCCAGGCCAAGCCCGCCAACCAGGGCGGCGGTGGCGATCAGGGTTACAAGGAAGCGGTGACGAGCCGGGGCCTGCGCCATGGGAGGACATCCTTCGGTGGTGTGGGCGACCATTCAAGGCTACCGTGTGGCATTTGCCCGCCACCGCCCCGCGGGTCCTAGATGGTGGCCACCCGGGTCCAGGTCCAAGGTGGCCACTCCCGCTGCGGGGTCCGTCACTTGGGGACGGGTCCCGAGTGACGACTGGCGCTGCGGGGCTCGTCACCCCGGACCCGTCCCCAGGTGACGAACCCTGCTGACCTGCCCAAACGCCATCCGCGACAGTCAGTTCCCGGGCTCGTCACTTGGGGACGGGTCCGGGGTGACGACTTCCCCAAACACGGGCAGGCGCCTTGGGCCTGGACCCGGGTGGTGTCGACTGGTTGGCATGTAGTTGAGGTAGTGACGATTTGCCCGGGGACGGTGGCCGTGGGAGGTCTGGGTGGCACCGGCAAGTTGACGAGGTAGCAAGTCCGCGACGGATGGCCTGGGACGGCTGGGCGGGTGGGCCTGGGTTGATGGCGGCAAGTTCGCGAGGTAGTTAGTCGGTAACGAACTGGCCTCGGATGACTGGGTGGGTGGGCTTGGGCGGTGTAGACAGGTTGACCGGTGGTTGGGTTTGGGACGATTGGCCGGGGACGCCGGGGCCGGTGGCCTGGCGGGGCCACTGCGAGTTTTCGAGGACTTGTGTACGGGTTGAGCTGGTTCGGGGCATGGCGAGCGGCGTTGCCGCCGCCGCCCACAACCAGGCCGGATACGTTTGCGCAGGTCAGCGCCTTGCCGCCGATGTCGACCAGCTGGTTGGGCGGCCAGTCCCTGGGCGGCATCGGGCGCTACCCGTACATAAGTCCTCGAAAACTCGCAGTTGCCTGGCCCGTCCCGGCCAGCCCGGCCCCACCGGGGACCTTCAGAGCGATTCTGGTCAAGACCGGGCCCAAGATTGACCAGAATCGGCGTGAAGCTCCCCGGCCAGGCCAGTCATGCCATCGTCATCCGGAGAGAGTTGCGGTAGTCCACGGGGCGCAACTGACCCATGTGGAGAGACTTCCGGTAGTCCAGGAGCCG
>JAISTN010000210.1 GCA_031272565.1 Bifidobacteriaceae bacterium | reverse complement strand
GAGCCTCCGGCTCCGGCGGGTTCACCAGAGTGGTCTCCGCCACCACCCCAAACCGGCCGCTGAACCCAGCCAGGCCGTCCTCCAGCGACGGTTCGATGGCTTCGACCCAGACGTAGTAGCCCGGCTGGTTGACCACCACGCCCGGCGTGGTGTATTCGCCATCGCCCATCACTTCAACCTCGACCTGGCCAGCCACCGGCGCGTCCGCCGGCACCGACTGCGCCAACTCCGGCTGGGCCTCGAACGGCCCGTACAGGGTGGTCACAATGGTGACCGGCTGGTCCAGCGGCGGCAGCCCCGTGACCTGTCCGGTGTCGAAGATGACCGCCCCCGGGCTGACCCCCAGGCTGGAGGCCTTGGTGGTGACCTCGGGCTGATAGGGCGTGACCAGTGTGGTTTCTTCGACCAAGCCGAACTCGGTGGCGGTGGCCAGCACCCGGCCCTCACCGCCGGCCGCGACGCGCTCCACCCAGGTGTAGTAGCCAGCCAGCGAGACCCGCACCGCGGGCGTGGTGTAGTTGCCGTCGCCGGTGACCGTCAGGTGCACGCGGCCGGCCAAGGGCGCATCGGCGGGCACTTCGGCCGCCGGCTCCGGTTGGGTGGCGAACGGCCCATACAGGAGCGCTTCCACCTCGGCGGTTTCACGGCCCAGGCCCCGCACTGCCAGGTGGTCGGTCAGTGCCGCGCCCACCACGGCCACCTCGGCCGAGGCCCTCGTTTGGATGTCCGGCCGCCACGGCACAAACAGGGTCTCGCTGGCCTCACCAAAACGTTCCGGCGTCGGCAGATCATCGCCCGCCGGGGTGAAGACACCCGAATAGACGTAGTAACCGCCCTCGGTCAGGGTTACCGGCGGGGTCTGGACCTGCGCCCCGCCCGCCTCATCGAACTCGACTTCGGTGGTGAACCGCTGCACTTCCGGCGCCTCCGCCGGCGGCGCTCCTACCGCCTGCCCGATGTCGCCCGGCCCACTGTCCGCCGGGTCCTCAGCCGGGTTTTCGCTTGGGTCTTCACCCGGGTCTTCGGCCAGATCCTCGCCCTGGTTCCCGGCTAGCCGTCCAGTTCCGCCAGCGGCTGTGTCTTCGCCTGCCTGGACCTCCCCGGTGGTCCAGGCAGCGCCGGCCGCCTGGTCGCCATCGGACACCTGATCGCCACCGGACGCCTGGTCGCCATCGGTCGCCTGGTCCGCGGGGCCGTAGTCCCGTACCGGGCTGTCCGTGAACGGCCCGTACAACGCCACCTCCAGGGTGCCGCTGGCGCCGGGCCGCCCACCACTCAAGAACAGTTCATCGTGGGCCTGGCCGCCCGGCTCGGCCACGGTGATGACCGCGTCCGACCGCAAAGCGGGGGCATATGGCACCACCGTGGTTTCCTGGGCGACCCCGAACTGGCCTTGCCAGCCGCGCGAGGCAGCCGCCTCCAGGTCTTCCGGGATGGACTCCACCCAGACGTAGTAGCCCTGGGTGTCGACCATCACCGCCGGGGTGGTGGCCACAGCGGAGCCGTTTGGCCCCGCCACCACTGCCGTCACCACGGAGCCGGCCACCGGCGTGCCTGCCGGCGCGGCCGCGGCCAGCTCTGGCCTGGCCTCCAGCGGCCCATACAAAACCGACGTGATCTGATAGGCGGTGCCGGGGTGCCCGCCGGTCAACTCCAGGCGGTCGGTCAGTTCAGCCCCAGGGCTGGCCACCGCCAGCGAAGTCTGGGTCACCACGCGCGGGCTCCAGGGCACCACCGTGGTTTCCGCCGCCTCACCAAAGGCGGAGACGAACTCCGGGTAGATCTGGTCCGCTTGGGCCTCGCTGGCGGCCGGCCGGGGCAGGTCCGCCACCGCTACCCCGGGTGCGGTGCCATCAGCGCCGAAGCCAAACGTCAAGCTGCCGTCGTCCTGGGTGGTCACCTGGACCACCGCCAGCGGATCCTCCAACCCTGAAGAGGCGGCCTCCACCCGGCCATCCCCGGCCGCGCTGTCACCGGCCGGCACCGCCAGGCGCACGCCATACCAGCCGTCACCGCCGGCCAAGGTGGCCGCCGGCAGCGCGGCGACCTCGGCCCAGCCGCGGACGCCATCGGACCCCGCCGCCAACGTGACCGCGCCGCCTGCTGGAACCGCCACCTCACTGCCCCCGGTCGCCAAACCGTCCGGCCCCAGCCGGAACAGTTGCACCGTGGCGGGAGTCGAAACCCCGCCCGGCAGGCCGGTGGCCGCCCCGAGCACTGACAGGGAACCACCGGCCCCTGGCGTCAATGCCACCGACAGGGCCGGCGTGTAGACGGCGGCGGCGACTGGGCGGACCCGAGCCGTCCAGGTGTAGTAGCCCCGCTCGGTCACCGTCAACGCCGGGCTGGTGAAGGTACCGGCCCGGTTGGCCGTGGTTAGGACCGTGCCCACCACCAACGATTCGTCCTGCGGCCAGTTGGGGGAGGTGGTGGGCGGCGTCTGGAACGGACCCCACAGGGTTGACTCGATCACCGCCGGGGCCGCTGCCAAGTTGGCCCCGTGGGCGTCGACCAGCAGTTGGTCACTGAGGCCCTGGCCGGGTTCCGCCACCGCGGACGAAGCCTGGGTGGTGACCGTTGGGCCTTGCGGCTGGGTCACCAGGAACGTCTCCGAGGCCATGCCGTAAGGCGCCTGGCGCCCAGCCGTGTTGCCACTGGTGGAATTGGTGGTCTCAATCCGCCAGGTCAGCCAGCCCAGGTCGTCCGGCCCCAACGTGTAATTGCCAACTGTGATGGTGGCCGCACCTTGGGCGTCCAGCGTCACCTTCTTGGTGAATGGGCCAGCCACGTCAACGGCCCCGGCCGGGCGGGCAGCGCTGGACTTGGGCGCTGGCCCGGCCGGATCATCCGGCAGCCTAACCAGGGTGGCCTTGACGGTCAGCGTGTCGCCCGGCCAGCCCGCCTTCAAGGTCACCTGGTCTGAAGCTGCCTGGCCCGGTACGGCCCCGCCTGGGACCATCGCCCGGGAACTGATGGTCGCCTTCGCTTGAAGCACCTGGAACGATTCGGCCGCCACCGAAAAGTTGTGGGTAGCCGCCTTGGTCCAGGCGGTGGCGGCGGTCGAGACCCGCCAGGTGTACCAGCCGGCGCCATCGGCCGCCTTGATGGTGTAGCGGCCGGCCGAAATCGAACCGGCGCCCTGAGCGTTCAGCTTCACCGCTACCGCCGGGGCGGTGTACAACAGGCGGGCACCGGTGGGCACGCCCACGGTTTGCCCGGGCAGGGCGGTGCCCGGGCCGGACACCTTCCACAGCGCCGCCGTCACCGTCAGCGTGTCGCCGGGCCACCCGCCGCTGATCGTCACCGTGTCCGTCACCGTGTCGCCCACGGCCGCCTTGCCCTGGGCCGAGGCCTTGGTGGTCACCACCGCCTGATTGGCGCCGACCGTGAAACTAGCCGCCGCCGGGGTGGCTGCCACCTGGGCCACTGCCGCTACCGCCGTCTGGTGGCCGGGCTGGCTCAACACCCGCATGGCGTTGCCCGGGAACTGGGCCGTGGTGGCGGCGTCGATGCGCCAACTGCCCGTCCCCGTGAAGGTCACCGGCACCTGGAGCGTGCTGCCCACCGCCACGGTGTTGACCGTCACCTTGTAGGACTTGGACGCCACGAAGGTGGCCTGGCCGGTCCCGGCCGTGCGGGTCAGGGTCAAGGTGACGGGTGCCGACATGGTCTTGGTGCCGGCGGCGTTGCGCAGTTCGATTCGCACCGGCATGGTCTTGGCGGCCTGGTCCAGCGTCCCCAGGCTGAGACTCAGCTTCGGCTGGCCCATCAGCAGGGCAGCCTCCGCCCAAAGTGCCTCCGCGCGGGCCACAATCGCCGGGCCGGAGGTCGCCTTGGGAGTGTTTTGCCTGATCAGAGCCCTGGAAGTGTCGGCGCTCTGGTTGTTGCCAGTGTCGAAGTACAGGTGAGCCAGGTAGGAGATGGCCTGGGGGGTCAAGTCGCCCGTCTCGCCCGAGTGGCGGCCCAGCACAAACCCCATCTGGGAGTAGATGCCACCGGTCCTGGTGCCGGCATCCTGCAAGGCGATGGGGCTGGCCGCCCCGGCCGTGATGCAGAAGGCGTATGGCGCCACGGCCTTACTGGAGGTGTCGGTGTTGACCAAACGGCCCAGGTAAGTGCCGCCGTTCCCATTGCCGAAGTTGCCAGACACCCAGGTGTAGGGCGCCACATAGCCTTGGGGGGCGGCATCGGCGGCCCGGTGAATGACGGCGGTCAGGCCCAGTCCCAGCACCAGGACCCCCGCGGTGATGGCCAGCAGAGCCACCCGGCGGCGGGGGTGGCGGCGGGCGTGGCGGCGGGCGCCGCGAACCCACTCAAGGCCATGACGCAGCACCCGACGCCGGCCCAAGAGGTGAGGCGTGGCCTGATGACGTGGTGATGACATGTTCGGTTACTCCGTTCGTGGTTGGGGTGCCCGGCGCCAAGCGCCGGCTTGGGCAATGGCAAGGCCGGCTCGTTCTAGCCGGGCCAGCCCGCCCAGGACTTGTGAGGTGGCCAGCCCGGAAGCGGTCACCAGGGTGTTGACCCCGGCCGGCCGGCGCAGAGGCAAGGCGTCCAGGAGGCGGCGGTCCAGGGGCGGCAGACCGTCCAGCGGCCCCGGCGGTTCGGCCCCTGGCGGCGGCGCCGGGGCTTGGCTGAGGGGCCCGGCCAGTTCGAGCACATCGCGGGCGTCAGTCACCAGCGTGGCGGCCCCCTCCCGGATCAGCCGGTGGCAGCCCGCCGACATGGCCGAGGTCACCGGGCCAGGCACTGCCCCCACTGGCCGCGCCAGGTTGGCCGCCACGGCGGCGGTGCGGTGGGCGCCGGACCGCCAGCCAGATTCGGTCACCACCGTCACCTGGGCCATGGCCGCGATCAGCCGGTTGCGGTCCAAGAAGCGCTCCTTGCGCGGCGCCGAACCGGGCGGCAGTTCTGACACGACCACCCCTTCGCGGGTGATGGCCCGCAGCAGCGCGTCGTTGCCCGGCGGGTACAGCCGGTCGATTCCCCCCGCCATCACCGCCACCGTGAAACCGCCGGCCGCCAGCGTGGCGCGGTGGGCGGCGGCGTCAATGCCGAAGGCCCCGCCGGAAACGATGGCGAAACCGGCCTCCACCAGTTGGCCGGTGATGGTGGCGGTGACCGATTCGCCGTAGGCCGTGCAGGCCCGCGAACCGACGATGGCAACCGAGCGGCCCAGCAGTTCGGTCAGCCGGCCGGGTGCCCCGGCCGCTCCGCGGACCCACAGAGCGAACGGCGCGGCCGGCCCCAGGTCTTCCAGCCCGGCCGGCCAACCCGGGTCGCCTGGCCCCAGCAGCACCCCGCCCATCGCTGCGAGGACCCGCAACTCACGCCGCGGGTCAAGGTTCTCCAGCCGGGGCAGCCAACGGGCCCGGGCCGCCGCCACGCCCCCACCAGGTAGGTGCCCGATGCCGTTCGCGGACCGGCCACCGTTTGGCCTGACCGCGCCATCGGGCCCGCCTGCCCGGCCACCGGCTGGGCCGATGCCGCGCCCCTCCAGAGCGGCATCGGCCCCAGTGCGGCCCGTCACCAGCCCCGTCAAGG
>JAISTN010000186.1 GCA_031272565.1 Bifidobacteriaceae bacterium | reverse complement strand
CTCCGACAGCCCGGCGTCATAGGCCCCGGACAGCAGCACCACGGCGGTGGTGGCGCCAGGTTGCTCACCGGAGAAAACCCCGGCGTCGGTCAGGGCATCCCACACCGCCGCCAACACGGTCTGGTCGGCCCGGCGGCCATCCGGTTCCGCCGGCGTGGGGGAAGCACTGGGCCGGCTGGTGCCCGATGGCGCCACGGTAGCTACCCCCGTCGGCTCAGCCGAAGGTTCGTCCGGGTCTTCGGGTCCGGCCGTTTGATCCGGCCCGGTCTGGTCGCCGTCGCCTGCCGTGCCGGCGCCGTCACCCGCGTCACCCGTCTGCTCGCCACCCGTCCCCTGATCGCCATCAGCCGGGCCAGCGCCATCGGCCGCCTGGTCGCTACCGTCGCCTGTCCCCTGATCGCCATCGGCCGCTTCACCGTCAGCGTCCCCGGCGCCGCCCTCCTCAACTTCGGGGAACCACTGCGACCCGTCCCCCGTCGCTTCGACCCGCGGCCCGGCCAAGACCAGTTCCAGGGCACTGAAAACCTTGGACTGATAGTCCAGGCCAAAACCGAAGTAGCCCACACCCAACAGGCCGTCCAGGGCCTCGCCGGCCTGCGCCAGGCGGTCCGCCTGCGCCCAGTTGTCCTCCAACCGGATCTGGCCGGCCACCTTGGCGCCAGCCCGGTTGACGCCGGCCCGCAGAGCCTCCATCCTGTCGCCTTGGCCGTCGCCCAGTTGGACCAACAGGACCGCTTCGCCCGGCAACAGCGAGGTCAGGGCGCGGCCCTCCAGGCCCTCCAGGACCTCGGCGGTGTATTCGCTGATGGCCTCCTGGTCTGATAGCTGCGAGCGCAGGTCATCCTTGTCCTGGCGCAGGGCGCTGACCTGGTCCGCCAGGCCCGTTTCGATTGGTTCTTTCAGCGGGCCGGCCCCCAGCACAATGCCCACCGCCAGCGCCAGGAAAACCGACACCAGCGACACCACGTGGTAACGGAAGTTGATCATCCGCCAAACACCCCCCTCAGCCAAGCCCAGGCGTCATCGAAGAACGCCCCCATCAAGCCCATCAGAGTTTGGCCGGCCGGCGTGGCGCTGATCGCCGCGACCAGCGCCACCCCCCCGGCCGCCACCAAACCTGCTAGCTGCCAGTTCGACACCCCGTGCTGGTACAACTGCGACACCCCCTTGGCATCCACCAGTTTGCCGCCAATCCGCAGGCGCGTCAGGAAGGTCGAGGCCATACCTTCGCGGCCCTTGTCCAGGAACTCCACCAGCGTCACATGGGTGCCCACCGCCACAATCAGGTCCGCGCCCTTGTCATCCGCGATCAGCATGGCGGCGTCCTCGCTGGTGCCGGCCACCGGAAAGACCGCGAACGGCAAGCCCAGGGCCTCCAGGCGGCTGGCGCCAGGCGCCTGGCCGTCGCGATAGGCGTGGACCACCAGTTCCGCCCCGCAGCGCAGCGCCTTGTCGCTGACGGAGTCCATGTCGCCCACAATCATGGCCGGTTTGAGGCCGGCCTCCAGGACGGCATAGGCCCCGCCGTCCACGCCGATAATAACCGGGCTGGCCTCACGCACATAGCTGCGCAGCACCGCCAGGTCCTCCCGGTAGCGGTAGCCCCGCACCACGATCAGCGCGTGCCGGCCACTCAGGTCCGTCTTGATGTCCGGGATCTCCTGGCGGTCCAGGAAAACCGGATACTCCTGCTCCAGGAAGGTCATGGTGTTGGCGGCAAAGGCCGCCAACTGGGCCGACATGCCCTCTCTAGCCCGCTCCATGGCCGCCGCCACCGAGGCGGCCGTCTGGACGGTGCCGCGCCCCACCAGGTCCGAGCCAGCGTAGACCTCACCGGTCTTGGGCACCACCACCAGTTGGGTGCCCTCTTTGACCGCCATGATGGCCGGGCCCAGGCCGTCGATCAGCGGCAGGCCGGCCTTGACCAGCGTCTCCGGCCCCAGGTTGGGGAAGCGTTCCGAACTGGAGGCGGCAGCGTTCAGCACCGCCACCGGCTTGGCCGCCACCAGAGCTTCCGCCGCCACCTGGTCCAGGTCGCAATGGTCAATCACGGCCACGTCGCCCTCCGCCAGCCGCCGCGTCAGATTCTTCGTCCGGGCGTCCACCCGGGCAGGGCCCTTCAACCCAGAGCGGACCACCTGGGTCTTGGCTTTGCGGCGGCGCAACGCGGACTTGGCCATCAGCCCGGCCGTTCCACCTGGGCCAGCAGTTCGGCGGCGTGGGCCAGGGCCTGAGCCGAATCCTCGCTGCCGGAGAGCAGCCGGGCCACCTCGCGTTGGCGCGCCGCGCCGGTCACCGCGGCAACAGTGGTGGTGGCGCCGTCCTTCGACACCACCAGGTGGGTGTCGCCCCTGGCTGCCACCTGAGCCAGGTGCGTCACCACGATCACCTGCGAGGTCCGCGCCAGCCGGGCCAGGCGTTCGCCCACCTGGCGGGCGGCCTTGCCGCCCACGCCCTGGTCCACCTCGTCAAAGACCAAGGTGGGCTGGTCCGGGACCGGTGGGGCTGCCGGGGGCATGCCCGGGCCCGATGCCGTCCCAGGGGTTGAGGTTGCTTCGTCTCCGGCGGCCTGTTCCGCAGCCGGCATTGCCCCGCCGGCCGCGAGCGCCGTCGGCTGGCCCACTGCCACCGGCGCCGCCTGGCCTGTCCCGGCCACCGCTGCCGCCGTGCCCGCGCGCCCTGGGGCGGCATCGGGCACCTGCCCGGCCAGAGCCACCTCCAAAGCCAACATGACGCGGGACAGTTCCCCACCCGAGGCCCCCTTGGCCAGCGGGCGCAGAGCGACCGCGCGGTGGGCCGTGAAGCGGAACTCGACCCCCTCCGCACCCAGCGGACCCGGTTCGGCCAGCGGCACCAGCGCGACCTCGAAAGCGGCCTCTGCCATGCCCAGCTCAGCCAGTTCGGCCTTGACGGCCTGGGCCAGGCGCTTGGCCCCCGCCGCCCGGCCCTTGGTCAAGGCCCGGCCGGCCGCGCTCAACTCCGCTTGGGCCTGGGCCAGTTCGCGCGCC
>JAISTN010000140.1 GCA_031272565.1 Bifidobacteriaceae bacterium | reverse complement strand
CGTGGCGCTCACTGTCCGCCCCCGGCCAAGCGCTTGCCCAGGCGCCCCAGAACGCCATCGGACGTCTTGGCGTTGCCGGTGGCGGCACTGGTTTCCGCCGCCACCAAGGCGGCGCCGATGCCGTCCTGGGACAGCCAGGTGATTGTCTCCTCCAGGGACTCCAGGTCCTCCGGTGCGATCAGTACTGCGGCCGGTTCGCCGTTCTTGGTGATGATGACGCGCTGATGCGTGGTCTCCACGATCTCGACGAAGGACGAGAGGCGGGCCTTGGCATTGGCAAGCGAAGTCGTAGTTGACATGGCCCAAATTCTAGTCCGAAGACCCAGCCACCGCGGACCGGACACCCCCGGCCGGCCGCCCGGAACCATAGAACCCTCAGCCTCGGTAGTGCAACACCGCCAACTGGGTTCGGTTCTTCAGGTTCAGCTTCGCCAGGATGGCGCTGATGTGGTTGCGCACCGTGCCCTCCGACATGTACAGCCGCCCCGCGATCTCGTGGTTGTCCAGGCCCTCCGCCACCAGAGCGGCGATCTCCCGTTCCCGTTCGCTCAACTCGGCCAGGCGCGGGTTGAGGGCCGGGGCCGGGCCGCGCACCAAGGTGTCCATCCGCTCCAACACCTGGCTACCTAGGACAGACTGCCCGGCCATGACCAACCGTAGGGCGGGCGCGATGGTCGCCACCTCTTGTTTGATCAGGTAACCCTTGGCGCCCATGCGCAGCGCCGTCGCGATGTACTCGTCATCGGCAAACGTGGTCAGGAAAACAATCCGGGCCTCCGGGTTGGCCTCCAAGATCTCCCGGCCGGCCTCCAGCCCGCCGCGGCCCGGCATCTGAATGTCCATCAACAGTACGTCCGGGACGTGCCGGGTGTACAACGCCACTGCCTCGCTGCCGTCGTGTCCCACGGCGGCCACCTCGACATCGTCCTGGGCCGCCAAGATGGTGTTCAGGGACGCGCAGACGAACGGATCGTCATCGACTACAACGACCTTCATTGGGGCTCCTGTGGGGGATCGGCCGGCCGGCCAGCCGCGGCCGAGGCACCACTGGCCGCGACTGGTACCGATGCGATGATACGGAAACCGTGATCGTAGCCGGCCCGGAACACGCCGCCCAGGGCCCGCACCCGTTCTTCCATGTTGGCCAGCCCGATGCCGCCCACACCACCTGGTGGCCCCGGCGGCTCCGCTGCCCGCCGGCGCGGCGGCTTGGTGCCGTTGTCCACCACGGTTAGCTGGTACAACCCAGGAAACTCGATCCCCCGCACCCGTACCGTGGTGGCGTCAGAGTGGCGTTCGGCGTTGGCCAACGCTTCACGCACAATCGCCATGAAGGCCGCCGTTACGGCCGGCGGCAGGTCGCCGGCCTCGAATACCACCGTGACGGCTAGGGTCGCACTGGTGCCGGCCAGGTCTTCCAGACCGGCCCGCAAGTCCAGCGCCTCATCATGCAGGCCATGCACCGACGCCCTGACGGTGTCAAAGGCCGTGTGCAACGTCCGGCTGACCTGCGCCAACTCGTCTTCCCGCGCGGCCTGGCCGGCGTGCACCACCTGCAGCGCCTCCCCCTGCAACCCCGACCGAGTCAACAGATGGCCCACGTTGTCGTGGATTTCCCGGGCAATACGGGCCCGTTCGCCCAGGGTGGCCAGCCTGACCTCCAGTTCCCCGCGTTCCCTCAGGTCACGGTTGCGGGCCTCCAGCGAGCGCGAGGCGTCAGCCAAGGCGTCGGAGCGGTCGCGGTAAACCCGCAACATGGTCATGGTGCGGCCCGTGCGCCGCGCCAGCACCACCGCCACGGCGCCGATGGCGACCAAAGCGCCGGTCAGGCCCCGGCCGATGCCGTGGGCCCAGATCAGCAGGGGAAAGACCCCTGCCGCCGCGAACCAGGGCGGTTCTTGGCGCGCCAGGTCGTAGACCGCCAGCGGCACCAGTAGCGTGAAGTCGCCCAGAAGCACCGCGAGCCCCAGGTAGCTCAGCGGCAACAGCCACGGCACCCAACTGGGTGCGAAGTTCAGTTCCCGCACAGCCGCCAGGCTGACCGCCACCAGCGCGGCCACCACCAGGCCAAGGCCAACCTGATGCATCGCCCCCACACACAGGCAGAGCACCAGCACCATTGCCTTGTCGGCCGCCCTGTCCACAAGTCAATCCTATTGGCGGGCTGGAAAGAGTGACATTTGTCACACCCCTGGCGGGAAAAGTGGTGACTGGGCTCACTTCCGCGGCCTCCCCGCCCTGCGCCAGGCTGGAGTCAGCCAGAACGGCAAGAGGAAGAGAGAACATCATGGGACTAGTCGAGATCCACGATCTGACCAAGCGCTACAAGGAACTGGTGGCGCTGGACCACTTCAACCTGTCGATTGAACAGGGCGAAATCTTTGGCCTGCTGGGCCCCAACGGCTCCGGCAAGACCACTGCCATCAACTGCATGCTGCAGTTGCTGACCTATGACCGGGGGACCATCGAACTGTTCGGCGAACCGATGAGTCCCACCCGCTACGACCTGAAACGACGGATCGGCATCGTGCCCCAGAACATGGCGGTGTTCGAAACCCTGTCGGTTCACGAGAACATCGACTACTTCTGCTCGCTCTACGTTTCCAATGCCAACCGCCGCAAGGCCCTGGTGGCCGAGGCGATCGATTTTGTCGACCTGGGCGACTACCGCAAGTTCCGGCCCCGCAAGCTGTCTGGCGGCCTGGCCCGGCGGCTCAACATCGCCTGCGGCATTGCCCACAAGCCGGAACTGATCTTCTTTGACGAACCGACGGTGGCGGTGGACCCGCAGAGCCGCAACGCCATCCTGGAAGGCATCCAGCGCCTCAACCAGGAAGGCTCCACGGTGCTGTACACCAGCCACTACATGGAGGAAGTGGAGCAGATCTGCACCCGCATCATGATCCTGGACCACGGCCAGCAGCTCGCGTTGGGCACCAACAGCGAACTGAAGGGCCTGGTTGACATTGGCGAAAAGGTGGAGATCGAACTGGCCACGCCTGATCCGTCCGTGGTGGCCGCCATCCAGGCCCTGCAGCACGTGGCGGGCGTCAGCCTGGAAGGCAATGCGCTCAAGCTGACCTGCTTGCGCGGCGCGCGCGGTGTGGGCGAAATCCTGGACCTGCTGCACAGCTCCGGCGTCACCTATGGCCGCGTCTACTCCGAGCCGCCCACGTTGAACGACGTCTTCCTGGCCATCACCGGCAAGGAACTGAGGGACTGATCATGGGTACCACGTTCCTCACCACCATCAAGACGTTGGTGCGCCAGCGCGACGTGTTGTTGTGGGCCATCGCCTTTCCGCTGGTGTTGTCAACCTTGATCTACGCCATGCTGGGCAACTTGGACGAGGCCTACGCCATCGACCCGGTTGACCTGGTGGTGGTCGATGACGCTACTTATCAGGCAACCACCGGCCTGCCGGAGATGATCACCGCCCTGTCCGTCGAAGGCGTTCAGGCGGACGGCACGGCTCTGCTCGACATCACCTATGTGGACAGTGACGAGGCCGCCCGCCAAACTCTGGCCGATGGCGACTACGTGGGCTTCATCACGGTGGACGCCAGCGGCGAGCCGGCTTTCCATGTCGACGCGCGTTACGCCAGTTCGACTACCGGCACCAGGGCCTCGATCGTCAAGATTGTGCTGGACCAGTACTGGCAGACGGCCAGCCTGGTCGGCGCGATGGGCCAAGCGGACCCGGAACTGTTCTCTGACCCGGCCCTGCTGGAAAAGCTGGCCACCGAGGTGTCCTACACCCAGAGGACTTCAGTCACCGCCAACCCGGTCAGCGACTCGTTGGCTTACATGTATTCGTCGCTGGCCTTCTCGGTTGTCATGATGATGACCTTCGCCCTGGCCGCCATTGAGGACATCCAGGCCAACACCTCGGCCTTGGGCGCCCGGCGCTCGCTGGCCGGACAGTCCAAGATCCGTACCCTGGCTCCGGCCATCGCCGCCTCCTGGACCGTCGGTTTCGGCGTCCAACTGATCGGCTACACCTACGTCAAGTTCGCCTTCGGCACCTCGTTTGGCGGCAAGGACCCGGCCGTGTTGCTGACCTTGGCGGTAGGGGTGCTGGCCATGACCTTCACGGGGGCGTTTGTGGGGTCCTTGCCCATTGCCAGCGGCGCCAAGAGCGGCATCACCGCCACCTTGTCCTGCTTCCTGTCGCTGTTTGCCGGCCTGTATGGGACGTTCGCCCAGGACCTGGCGGAAAGCGCGGCGGAGAACGCTCCACTGTTCGCGCTGGCCAACCCGGCCCGGCAGGTCACCCAGGCCTTCCATGCCCTGTACTACTACGACGGCTACCAGCAGTTTGGCCAGGCCATTTTGGCCCTGCTAGCCCTGGCCGGCGTGTTCTTCGTGTTGTCCACCCTGATGCTGAGGAGGAAGCGCTATGCCAGCCTTTAGGACTGCCCTGAAACTGATCATTCGCCACTGGCCCAATGTGCTGCTGTATGTGGTTGGCCTGGGCATGCTGGGGGTATTCATCCTGGCCAGCGTCAACCTGACCTCGGTTGCGACGTTCTCCCAAGCCAAGCCTAACGTGGCCGTGATCGACCGGGACCATTCGGCATTGTCGGAGGGGTTGACAGACTACCTGGCCACCCGCTCCACGCCGGTCACCCTGGAGGACAACACCCAGGCCCTGCAGGATGCGACGGCCAAGAACACGACGCCTTACATTGTGATTGTGCCGGCCGGCTTCGGCGAGGCCTTCCAGGCGGCAGTGGCCGGGAGTTCCCCGGCACCGGTGCTGGACACGGTGGTCAACTATTCGGCCTTCACCGGCCAGTACATGGACCAGGTCACCAACGCCTACTTGAACGCGGTGCGCATGGTGCTAACGGCCGAACCGGACATGCCGCTGGACCAGGCCTTGAGCCAGGCGGCCACCGCCACCGACCAGCAGGTGCCGGTCGAGGTGGTGGAGGTCGAAGGCGCCAAGTCTATCTACTACAAGGCTTACTTCTTCTTCCGCTGGACGGCCTACCCCTTGACCGCCGGGCTGATGGTGCTGGTGGCGATGGTCTTCTCAACCTTCCTGAGCGGCGAGGTGCGCCGGCGTAACCTGTCTTCGCCGCTGCCGCCCAGCCGGATGAGCAGCCAAGTCGCCATCGCCTGCGTGACCCTGGTGCTGTTCGCCTGGCTGTTCATGCTGCTGTTGGCTCTGATTCCCGCCACCGGCGGGCTGGATCTGCTGCAAGGCGAACCTGGCCGGTTCGGCATCCTGGCCCTGGCGGCCTTGATCTACGCCTTGGTGCCGCTGGCCATTGGCTTCCTGGTAGCCCAGACCGGCATGCGGTCCGCCGCCCAGAATGGCCTGGCCAACATTGTGTCGCTGGGTTTCGCCTTCCTGTCTGGCATCTTCATGGATGACCTCTCCCTGATGGGCGACACGGTGTTGAAGATTGCGCACGCCACGCCCACCTTCTGGTTCTCCAAGGCCACCTTCGCGGTCCAGGAAGGCGCTCCCATGAGCACCTTCTGGGCCTACAACGGCGTGGTGTTGCTGTTCGCGGCCGCCATTTTTGCGGTTGGCCTGATGGTGGGCCGGTTGCGAACCCAAACCGCCGATGCCGGCGGCAACCTGGCCGCGGCCCCCGCCTGATGGCCCTCACAAGCGTTGGCTGACCCCCAACGAACCGGCGCCGCCCGTTCCCCCATGAGGCGGGCGGCGCCGGCCCATGTCTGCCGGGCTCGCGGCAGCGGGACTGGCCGTGAAAACTACCTAGTCGGACCAGCCCAAGCTGATGTCGCCGTTGGTGGTGCTGATGGTGATCGCGTTGGGGGCACCGGCGGTGTGTGGCACGTCCACCGAAACCTCGGACCGCTGCTGGGTGATGCTGACGGTGTAATCGGCGTGCGGCACTTCGATCCTGACATCCGAGTTGACCGATTCGACCGTCAGCTCACTCGGCACAGCCGTCAACTCCAGGTCAAGGTCGCCGTTGGAGGTACTGGCCGTCACGGTCTTGGCGGCCAGGCCGCTGGCGGTTGCGTTGCCGCTCTTGGTGCCAACCGTAAAGTTGTCTCCCGAGGTCCTCTGGGCACCCAGGTCACCGTTGGTGGTGGCAACGTCGATGTTCCCTTGAATGTCCTCCAGGTCAATGTTGCCGCTGTTGGTGGTAGCGGTGAAGTGGTCACCTTCAACCTTGCTGGCGAACAGATCGCCGTTGGTGCT
>JAISTN010000087.1 GCA_031272565.1 Bifidobacteriaceae bacterium | reverse complement strand
GATGGCGGCGATCATGCCGTCTTCCACCGCCAGGCCGCGGCCAGCCTGGCGGGCCGTGCCCTGCATCACCGCGTAGGCCCGGGCGGCCCGTTCGTCATAGTCCAACCGCAGGGCATGCGTCAGCAGAACCCGCTCAACGGCTTCGGTGAGAACGTCACGGCGCTGCCCCAGAGGCAGAAACTCGACGCCGGTCAACAATTCGCCGATAGTCACCGTGGTGACCGCCAGGTCATCGAGTTGAGCGCTTAGCCAGGCCAGCACGCCGGCGTCCGGCCTGAGCTTCAGCGGTTCAGAAACGACATTGGTGTCCAGGATGATCACAGCGCCTGCACCCTGGGTTGGGAGCGTGGCGCAGTTGGCAACTCCCCGCCACGCGCCTGGGCCGTGGCGCTGACCCAGGCATCCCACCAGCCGGCCGATGCCACAGCCCTGGTCAGAATGGCCCGGGCCTCCGCTTCCATTGAGCGTCCCCGGCTGACCGCGACCCGCTTCAGGCCGTCGTAGGTCGCGTCATCCAGTTCCCGCACGGTCAAAGTCCGCATCTGATCGCCCCCACTCGTCGCTTGTGCTAGCACAATGCTAGCAACACACCCCGCCAGTCCCCACGGCATGCCTCTTGCTGCGAGGCTCGGTTCCATTACGGTTCCGGGTTACAGGGGACGGTTCCGTGTAACACTTCACTAGCAGCTCAAGTGAGGCGGAAGTGGTCCTGATGGTCGTGGGCCTGGCGGAACCGCGTTACGTGGCCGGCCTTCTGCAGGGCAACCAGCGCGTACCGAACCTGGCGAGGGCTGAGTCCCGTCGCCGCCGTGAGGTCTAAGACTGTCACGGAACCCGAACGGAGCGCGGCCAGCACGGTTTCCCCGTTGACCGTCGGGGCCACCGACCGCGTGGCCACGGCCGCATGGACCGGCACCGTGACGGGCGACGCCACCGGCTGCGAGCGGGCCAGCAGGCGGGCGGTGAACCGGACACCATTGTCATAAAAGACAGGCGGCGGCATACCCGCGTCGCGCAGGGCCGAGACTGCTCGGGGGATGCCAGTTCCAAGCCTCTCTATGACTCTTAGGCCGTCCGTGGTGCGAGCGACCAACAGGAGCGCCGCGAGGTGAGGGTTCCGCAGGTGGGAGACCGTCTTACCAAGCGCTTCGACGTGAAGGCCGAACAGCCCGCCGGCGTTGGACACGATGAGTTGGCCGGGCTCCAGTGTGAGGCTCGTGTGGGAGGCAACGTACGGGCCCAGGTCCCGATGGACCAGCCCGTTGGCGACGAGTTCACGCACGGCGCGGGCCGGATACGCGGGCGCATCCGCCAGGTGGCCGTCCGGACGCTCCACGATCGCCGTGGGAGTTGACCGGGCCACCCACGCGACCGCCTGCTCAAGGATGAGGCTAATGGGGCCAACGAACTCGCGGCTGTCAAGCAGAGCCGAGCTGGCTTGCCGGGAGGGGCCGCTCCACTGGCTCGCAACCAGGCTACTCATGGGCAGGCAACTCTGCGGGTAGCTACCGAAGGCCAGCAGGCCGGCCACCGTCGGTTGTCCCGACGAGGTTGTGACATGGGAATGGGACAGGATGTCTGCGTCGGACCAGCCGGCGAAGACAGGCGAATTGGACCGGCGTTGCCGGATGAACTGCGCCAGAGCCTCGCCGTCGAAGTCTGCCGCCGTAGTGCCATCGACGGCGCGCAATTCTGCTTCGGACGGACCACGCGCCGCGAGCAGAACTTGGCGTTCCATCTCCGACAGGGGGAAGGTGCCATCGTACTGGCGCAGGTAGGCCAACCCGCTCCGGGCCACGCTGACCGGCTTGTCCGCAGGAGATGACTCCTTGACCTCGGCCACCACCAGCGTCGCCCCCTCGAAAACGACTATCTCTGTCGATAGCTGGACAGGCGGAAAAACCGCCTGCCGGGCCAAGTTCGCCAGCGCCTGCTGGGCCTTCTTGGGGTCGTACACGCCGACCGCGGCAAAGCCAGCCTGCTCATTCAGGCCCAGTATCAGGGTTCCGCCCCCAGGCCGGTTGGCAAAAGCCGATAGGACCGGCGCCAGGTCGTCCGGCAGCCCCCCGCTCGCCAGCTTGGCTTCGGTGGCCTCGGTGTCGCTGCCTTCCGACCGCAAGGCGGTGACAAGTTTGACAATGTCCATCTTGTAACATTACATCATTTACACCCGGCTGTGTAACTTTACGCCGCCATAGACCGTGCCTAGCTGGCTGAGGCTCACGCGAGGTGGGTGCGGACGGCATCGAGCACCGCCCGGTCGGCCGGCAGCCACGGCACCAAGTCCAGTTCTTCGGGCCCCAGCCACAACGCGGCGTGGTGCTCCTTCAGGGTGTAACCACCCCGCAGGCGGCATCGGGCACCGCCGGCCGGCGCAGCCAGCAGAAGGCCCGCCGCCACGCCCGGTCACCCAGGCGCGGAGGCGGGCCCCCGCAACAACACGACGGCGGCACAAGACCGCCGGTCAGATCACGTGTCGGGCATCTGGCCAGACAGGAACTCGGTGTAGGCCGGCAGGTCGAGCTGACCGGAGCCGGAGATGCCGATCAGAATGACCGGCGCCTCGCCCGCCTCAGTGGCCGCCCGCACCTGGCGCAGCGCGCCGGCGATGGCGTGGTTCGATTCGGACGCCGGGATGATGCCCTCCGCCCGGGCAAACAGCACGCCGGCCTCGAAGGCCTCGCGCTGCTTGACCGAGATGGCACTCAGCAGCCCCTCGTGGTAGGCGTGCGACACCAGCGGCGCCATGCCGTGGTAGCGCAGGCCGCCGGCGTGGACCGGATCCGGCACGAAGTCCTGCCCCAGGGTGTACATCTTCAGCTTGGGTGTCATACCGACCGTGTCGCCAAAGTCGTACTTGAACTCGCCCTCCGTCAGCGACGGCGCGGCCTTCGGTTCGCAAGCCACGATCTGGACGTGCTGGCGGCCCTCCAGATTCTCGCGGATGAACGGGAACGACAGGCCGCCCAGGTTCGAGCCGCCGCCGGCGCAGGCAAACAGGTAGTCAACCGCGGGCTCTTCGAAGACGGCCAGTTGCTTCAGCACTTCCTGCCCGATGACGGTCTGGTGCAACAGCACGTGGTTCAGCA
>JAISTN010000017.1 GCA_031272565.1 Bifidobacteriaceae bacterium | reverse complement strand
GATTCTGAAGCGGCCGAGGCCTGCTCAATGCAGTCGGCTTTGGACCTGGGCGGTGAGCTGCATGTCGACCGGACCTGCACCGACATCGATCAGTTGGTGGTGTCAAAGCCCATCAGAATGACCGGCGGCACGCTGGAGGTGCCCAACGGGTTAGAGATTGCGGACGGCGGCCGGCTAGAAATGGTCGATGGCGCCAGCCTTGCCGGGCACATCCAGGTTGACAACGGTGGCGACCTGTGGCTGCACGGCGCGGGCATCGAGGTGCGCGGCGACATCACCATCGATCCGGGTGGGTCGATGGCCGTCCAGGGCTACCACACGGTCCAAGCCCCCGATGTCGAGTTGACAGCATTCGAACCGGGCGCACGCACCGAGGCGATCGACAACCACGGCTGGATCTACCTGTCCGGCCTGGTCTTCATTGGCGATCAGGCGGGCGGTATCGCCGGCCAATTCCAGCTTGACCAGCACTGGTATGTCGAAGTGGGAGAACTTGACCCGGCCTCACGCATCTGGTTTGACGAACCGCCCAAGACGGCGGCCGAGGTCTTCGACGTGGCTGGTTTTGTGGCGGGTGGCCTGGGGGCCGGGGTGGAGTTGACCACTGCTTTCCAGTCCGTGTCCTCCAACTGGGAGGTCTCCAGCCGGGTTTCCACCCAATCCCTCAGCCTGGTGACCTTGGTCCGCCGCTCGGAGACCTTTGACTTGGCCCGTGAGATCGACCGGGCGGCCGCGGGCGCGGTCATCACGGTGCCGGAGGGCTACCAGGCCGGCGCGCCGGTCGAGGTGGCTGGGCTGGATCACACACCGCGTTCGGTCACCCTGAAGGGCGGCAGCGTGGTGCGCAGCGCCAAGGGCGCCATGTTTGTGGTGCCGGCCGGCTCGCGGCTGAACTTGGCTGACATCGAATTGGACGGCGGCGGAGTGGCGGGCGCGTGCGACCCGCAGATTGGCCCGATCGTCGAGGTGCAGGCCGCCCGCGGCTCCCTGGCGGCGGGTGTCTTGGTGGTGGGCGCCGGCGCGGTGCTGCGCAACAACGCCTCCCACGGCGTGGTCAACTATGGCGAACTGTGGCTGGACGGGCAGGGCGCGACCATCAGCGGCAACGTCTTCGACACCGCCTGCGGCAACCCGGCGATTGGCCCGGTGGGCGGTGGCGGTGTCTGGAACACAGCTTCCGGCACGGCCTGGCTGGTCAATGGCGCCATCAGCGCCAACCAGGTGACTGGCCAGACGGTGCGTGGCTACGGCGGCGGCGTGCTGAACCAGGGCCTGATGCGCCTGGCCGGTGCCACCATCCAGGCCAACACGGCCAGCTATGCCGGCGGTGGCGTGGCGGTGGTGCGGCAGGCCGGCGCCGAACAGGGCGGCCGGCTGGAGATCGGCACCTACCAGGTTGACCCAGCCAGTACTGGCCCGGTGATTGCCGGCAACACGGCCCGTTACGGCGGCGGCCTGGCGGTGGTCGATTCGGCCGACTGGGGTGGCCCGGCCAACCCGGTACCGGATGATCAGCCGGCCTCGGGCGCACCTTACGCGGAGATTTATAACGCCACCCTGCAGTCCAATTCCGCCGCCGTGGGCGGGGCCATTTGGGCGTCCGGTGGCGCGGCGCTGCGCTTCACCGGCACGGTGACGGTGGCCGCTTCGAACCGAGCCGAACAGGCGGGCACGGCCGGCATTGTGATCGAAAACGCCTTCGCCGGCCTGGCCGGCCAGGTCAAGGCGGCCGCCGGCGTCGGCTTTGCCTTGCTGGACCCGGCATGGCCGCTCTGGGTGGAGAAGGGCTTCAACCAATCGGCCACTAACCCGGTGGTGATCGAGACGGTGGCGGGGCTGCAGGAAGGTGCTTCGGTGCCGGTGGTGAAGGTGGTTGACAACGCCAACGGCCTGCGTCAAGAGCAGTTGGATTCGTTCACCCTGGCGCTGCCGGTAGGCGAGTTGCAGTCCGATGGCGTGGGCTCGCGCGAGCTGGTGGCGGTCATCCCGTCGGAGCCGCACTCGCCGGTGCCTTCGCCAACCCCCACCTGGTCGCCCACGCCAACCACATCGCCATCGCCGAGCAAGTCGCCTACCCCCACCACGTCGCCTTCGCCTACCCCCACCAAGTCGCCCTCGCCCACACCAACGCCCAGCCAGACGCCGTCGCCTACGCCCACCACGTCGAGCCCGCCGCCGCTGCAGGTTTCGGGGCCCACCGGCAGTGCTTCGCCGAGCCCCAGTTCAACTCAGAGGCCGCCCATGACGGGCCCTGACGACGACCAGACCAGCGGCAGCGCGACGCCATCGGCCACGGCCACGTCATCGCGCACGGCCACGCCAAGCGTTTCCCCCAGTGCCACCGTGACCGACAGTCCTTCAGTGACTCCGACAGAGCCGTCCGCGACGCCCAGCCAGACGCCCACCCCGACCCCGCCTCCCGAAAGCTCCACCCCGCCGGCGGCCACCCCGAGCGGTGGCGGGCCCACCAGCGGCGACAGCGGGCCCAGCGCGACCGGCGCCGTGACTCTGGCGGATCCGCCCCCCGGCACCCAGATGCAGGCTCTGGGCTTCTCACTCATTGCCCTGGGCACGCTGGGCCTGGTGGGCCTGGCCGCATACGTCCTGTTGCGCCGCAGTTACGCCTAAGTCACGTCCCAGGACCAAAAGTGTGATCTTCGCCACATTTTGGATGCTAAATTGTTAAGCCTCAGCGCATGCGCCTATGCCTCACTTCGCCAGGCATAGGCGTGATCGCTTTAAGGGGCGGGAAAGCCCTCAGCCAGCGGGCGGCGCCGCGGCTGCCAACTGGTAGCGCAGGGCCGTGGACGGGCAGCGGTCTATCACCGCTGCCAGTTCCGCCGCCGGGGCGGCATCGGGCAACACCCAGGGC
>JAISTN010000436.1 GCA_031272565.1 Bifidobacteriaceae bacterium | reverse complement strand
GCGGTGCCGGTGGCGTCGCGGAAGCCCTCCTCGCGGTCCAGGGCCGATTGGGCATCGGCCGGGCCGGCGATCAGTCCAACCTGCCGCCGGCCGGTGGCCAGCAGGCGGGTGACAATCTCGCGGGCGCCGCCGCGGTTGTCCACGTCGACGGCCGCGGCGGCCGGCAGTTCGGGGTGGCGGCCCACCACCGCCACCGGCAGGCCGGCCGCCTGCAACAAGCCGAAGATTGGGTCGTTCAGGCGGGCGGAGGCCAGCATGGCGGCGTCGATCAAGCCGCCGCGGATGGTTTGCTGCAGGCGCTCGATGGCGGGCTGGTCGCCGGCGATCAGCACCACCAGTTGGTAGTCCAGTTGGTTCAGGCGGCGGTTGGCGCCCACCATCATGGCGCCCAGGTTGGCGTCCTGGGCAAAGCGGGCCACGTCCTCATGGACTACCAGGGCGATGTGGCGGGCGGCGGCACCGGCCAGGCGGCGGGCCGCCACGTTGGGCACAAAGCCGACTTCCGCCACGGCCTGTTCGATCTTTTGCCGGGCGTGAGGCGACACGTAACCGCGGCCGTTGACGTAGCGCGACACGGTGCCGCGCGAGATGCCGGCGGCTGCCGCCACGTCCACCATGGTGGCGGCGCGGCGGGCGCTTGGGTCTTGGCTCATGAGGGGCTCCCGGCCAGGTCAGAAGTCGTTATCGAATCGTTATCGACTCATAGTCTGCCACGTGCTGTGTGCGCGCGCACACGCCTGCTATGGTACCTAAGTGTGCGAAGCGCACACGCCGACGGGGCGAAGACGCCACGGGCCTTCCCTCACGGTGCAGCAGGAACGGAAGAGGGAGCGCAACATCACCCAGCCGCCGCAGGACCTGCGGAGACCCACGGCCCGGCGTGGAGCTCAACCAAAACCAGTCCAGCCCTCGAAGCCGAAGGGCTGGTTCAAGGACAGCATCGGTCACGGAGCCGATGCCGAACAACAAAAGGAGTAACCCGATGAAGCAATCAAAGTTGGCGGCCCTGCTGGGTGCTGGGCTGTTGCTCGGCCTGGGCGTTGCGGCCTGCGGCGGCAGTGACGACAAGACTGACGCCAGCGACACGGCCACGGCCACCGAGACCAGCGAGGCGCCCCCGGCCGAAGAGACCAGCGACGAGCCGGTCGCCCCGGAGACCGAAGACACTGGTGCCGCAGGCAAGAGCGGCGAACTGACCGTCTGGTGCTGGGACCCGGCGTTCAACCTGTACGCCATGAATACGGCGGCCTCGATCTATCAGCAGACCAACCCGGACGTGACAGTCAACGTGGTCGAGGTGGCGTGGGACGACATCCAGACCAACCTGATCACCTATGCCCAGTCCGGCGCGATCGAAGAGTTGCCTGACATCTTCCTGTGCCAGAACAACGCCTTCCAGAAGAACGTCATCAACTACCCCGAACTGTTCTCCACCTACACCGACTCCGGTGTCGACTTCAGCCAGTATCCGCAGTCGGTGGTTGACTACTCCGTCATCGACGGCGAAAACTGGGGCCTGCCGTTTGACAACGGCGCCGCCATCGCCGCCTACCGGATCGACGTGCTGGAAGAAGCCGGCTACACGCTGGACGACTTCACCGACATCACCTGGAGCCAGTACCTGGAGATGGGCAAGGACATCAAGGCAAAGACCGGCCATGCCCTACTGTCCGGCCAGGCTGGCGCCTCCGACATGATCATGATGATGCTGCAATCGGCCGGCGCCTCGCTGTTCGATTCTGAGGGCAACCCGACCATTGCCGGCAACGACGTGCTGCTGAAGTCGATCGACATGTACAAGCAACTGGTCGACGCCGGTGTGATGGAGGAATACAACTCTTGGGATGAGTACATCGCCTCGTTCGTCAACGGCGATGTCGTCGGCGTCATCAACGGCTGCTGGATCCTGGGCTCCATCCAGACCGCGGCCGATCAGTCCGGCAAGTGGGATCTGACCAACCTGCCCAAGCTGGACGATGTTGAAGGCGCCACCAACTACTCCGCCAACGGCGGTTCTAGCTGGGCCATCAGCGCCAATGCCGACTACGAACTGGCGGCCGATTTCCTGGCCAGCACGTTCGCCGGCTCCACGGAACTGTATGACTCCATCCTGCCGTCCAGTGGCGCCCTGGCCAACTGGCTGCCGGCCGCCGCCTCGAGCGTCTACGCCGAACCACAGCCGTACTTCAACAACGACGCCATCTACGCCAAGATTGTCGACTACGCCTCCAAGGTGCCGTCGAACAACACCGGCGTGTACTACTACGAAGGCCGCGACGCCGTTGGCACCGCGATCACGGACATCCTGAGCGGTGGCGACCCGGAGACCGAACTCCAGGAAGCCCAGGAGGAAACCGAATTCGCGATGGGCTGACCGCCCCTCAGTGAAGCTGCAGCCGCCGCCACCGGCCCCGTACCGGTGACGGCGGCTCCAGTCAATCCATCTGGGGGCCGGCCGCACCCAAGCCGGCCCCCAAGCCAACAACAAGTGAGGGGGTGCGCCAGAGTTGTCGCAAGCCACCAAGTCGCCCCAGGAGCCCGCCAAGGCGGCGAAGCGGGCCCCAGCCAAGAAGGGCAAACCGCCCAAGCGGGCCAAGCAGGGCCTGTTGGGCCTGGAACAGAAGCGCAACCTGACCGGTTGGACCTTCCTGATTCCCGCCGCCCTGCTCATCACCGTGATGAGCTTTTGGCCCATGTTCAAGGCCTTCCAACTGTCGCTGCAGATCGGCAAGAACAAGCTGGAATACGCCGATCCGCTGTGGTACAACTACGTCCGCCTGTTCACCAAGGACAAGACCTTCATCCTGACGATGAAGAACACCTTCTTGTACCTGATCATCCAGGTGCCCATCATGTTGGTCCTGGCGTTGATCCTGGCCTACCTACTGAACAAGAAGGACCTGCGCTGCCGGGCCCTGTTCCGCACCGCCATCTTCCTGCCCTGCGCCATTTCACTGGTCAGCTATTCGATGGTCTTCCGCACCATGTTCGCCAAGGAAGGCCTGGTCAACGACGTGTTGGTTGGCCTCAACCTATTGAACGAGCCGATCAACTGGCTGAATGAACCCAACGCCGCCCGGGCTGTCATCATCCTGGGCCTGCTGTGGCGCTGGACCGGTTACAACATGATCTTCTACCTGGCCGGCCTACAGAACCTGGACTACGCCACCTTCGAGGCGGCCAAGATTGATGGCGCGGGGCCCATCCAGACCTTCCTGCACGTCACGATTCCGCAACTGCGGCCGATGATTCTGCTGACGGCCATCATGTCGACCAACGGCACGTTGCAGTTGTTTGACGAGTCCTACGCGCTGACCGGTGGCGGCCCGTCGCACCAGACCCAGACCATGTCCCACTACCTCTTTGAGGTCAGCTTCAAGAACAACTCCAACTTTGGCTACGCCTCCGCCATCTCATTCGCCATCCTGGTGATGGTGGCGGTCCTAGCCCTGATCCAGATGAGGGTGGGTGATAAGCGTGATTAGCGACAAGGCCAAGCGGATCTGGCGGCTGGTGCCCAACTATGTCTTCCTGTCCATCGCGTCGGTTGTCTCCATCTTCCCGCTCTACTTCATGGCGGTATCAGCCACCAATACCTCGCAAGAGGTGCTGGGCTCCAAGCTGCTGCCCGGCGGCAACCTGGCGGAAAACTGGCGCAACCTGGTGGCCAACAACGACGTGGGCAGGGCCCTGCTGGCTTCCTTCGTCATTGCGGTGGCCATCACCGTGCTGTCCCTGTTGGTCTGCTCGATTGCCGGCTACGGCTTCGAGATCTACCACTCGAAGGGCAAGGACGTGGTCATGGCGATCCTGCTGCTGGCCATGATGATCCCCTTCGCGGCCACCATGATCCCGCTGTTCCAGTTGTTCCGGAACATGCACATGTACGGTAGCTGGTTCGCGGTCATCATCCCGGCCATCTCCACGCCCTTCATGATCCTGTTGTTCCGGCAGTCTTCGCGCAACTTCCCTCATGAGGTGCTAGAGGCGGCGCGGCTGGACGGCCTGCGTGAACTGGGCATCTTTGTCCGCATCTACATGCCGACCATGCGGGCCACCTACGCGGCGGCGGCCACCATCACCTTCATGAACGCCTGGAACAACTTCATGTGGCCCAGGGTGATCCTGAAGCCGGGCACACAGACCCTGCCAATCTTGATCTCCAACCTGACGGCCGGGTACGTCACCGACTACGGCGGGCTGATGTTGGCCGTGTTGCTGGCGTCGCTGCCCACAGTTGTGATCTTCTTGGTGCTGCAGCGCAGCTTCGCCGAGGGCATTACGGGAGCGATTAAGTGACATTTGATGTGGGCCGGATCGGCGATCCGGGATTCTTCCGGGAGGGCCGTCTGGACGCTCACTCGGACCATCGCTGGTTCCGGGACGCGGCGGAAGCCGCCACCGGGGTCAGTTC
>JAISTN010000122.1 GCA_031272565.1 Bifidobacteriaceae bacterium | reverse complement strand
ACAGCCCGCGCCGGGGCCGTGGCCGGCGCTGGACGGGCGGTCCCGGGAACGGTTCCAGCCACGCCCGCCACACTGGGGGCGGCCGTCGCGGTCCCAGCCGGCAAACCCACCGTTACCCCGCCCACCGGCTCGGGCGGATCGGGTGCAAAGACAATGCCAGTGGGGCCCTTGTTGCCGCGCAACCGACCCAAGGCCCGCACCACAATGATGCCCACCACCATCGCCACCAAGATGCCTAGCGGCACCTGCCACAGCCGGCTGAGAGTCTCGATTGTCATGCGGCCGGCGCCTCCAATATCAACCGCGTGGCCAGCGATGCCTCAAAGCCACCGAGCGGTGGTCTCAGGGCAGGCCGATGGGGTCTGGGGATCGTCACACCAGACACGATAGCCCCATTCGCCACCACAGCCATGCCATCGCCTCCCCCATCCGGGGGAGATTCAGCTCTTGGCCGCCGGCTTGACCTGCTTGCGGGAAGCCAAGACCTGGTCAATCATGCCGTACTCCAAAGCCTGGTCGGCCGTCAGGATCTTGTCCCGCTCAATGTCATCCCGGACCTGTTCCTTGGTTCGGTTGGAGTGCTTGGCGATGGTCTCTTCCAGCCACTCCCGGATACGCAGAATCTCGTTGGCCTGGATCTCGATATCGCTGGCCTGGGCGTAACCGCCGCCCTCAAAGGCCGGCTGGTGGATCAACACCCGGGCGTTGGGCAGGGCCAGCCGCAAACCGGGCGTGCCGGCCGCCAGCACCACCGCCGCCGCGCTGGCGGCCTGCCCCAGGCAGACCGTCTGGATACGCGGCGTGATGTACTGCATGGTGTCGTAGATGGCAGTCAGCGCTGTGATCGAACCACCCGGGCTGTTGATGTACATGGTGATGTCGCGGTTCGGGTCCTGCGACTCCAAGACCAGCAACTGCGCCATGATGTCATCGGCGGAGGCATCATCGATCTGCACCCCCAAGAAGACAATCCGGTCCTCGAACAGCTTGGCGTAAGGATCCTGCCGCTTGAAACCGTACGGCGTCCGCTCTTCGAAGCTGGGCAGCACGTAGCGGGCCTGAGGCGCGGGCATGGTCAGCCGGCCCTGGGCCAACGGGGTCAGCGCGCCGTAGGTGGCGCTTGGGTTCACGCTTGTCATGTCCACTCCTCCCCTAGGCCTTCTTGGCCGCGGTCACACTGCTGACGTGCTTGACCACCCGGTCAATAAAGCCATACTCCAACGCCTCTTCGGCCGTGAACCAGCGGTCCCGGTCCGCGTCCTTGTTGATCTGTTCCACCGTCTTGCCGGTCTGTTCGGCCGTCAACTCCGCCAGCACCCGCTTGATGTGCAAGATCAGTTCGGCGTTGATCCGGATGTCGGTGGCCGTGCCGCCAATCCCGCCTGAGGGCTGGTGCATCATCACCCGCGCATGCGGCGTGGCGTAGCGCTTGCCCTTGGCGCCGCTGGAGAGCAAGAACTGGCCCATTGAGGCCGCCATGCCCACTGCCACCGTGGCGACATCGGGCGCCACGTATTGCATCGTGTCGTAGATCGCCATGCCGGCCGTGATCGAGCCACCCGGGCTGTTGATGTACAGGAAAATGTCCTGCTCCGGGTCTTCCGCCGCCAACAGCATCATCTGGGCGCAGATGGCGTTGGCGTTCTCATCCCGCACCTCGCTGCCCAGCCAGATGATGCGTTCCTTGAGCAGCCGGTTGAAGATCGAATCGTTCAGGCCCATACCGGGGCCATCGGTGCCACTGAGGGCGGGGGTCAGTTCAGTCATGTCAACCTTCTGAGTCGCGGTGCGTCATTGTTGGATACTTGGGTACCACGTTTCGCGCCCGATTGTCGCGCATTGTTCGCCCAGGGCGGCAATTCACGCCGCCACAGGCAGCCCACCCGGGCCCGATCACTCGGCCGCTTCCTGTTGGGCGGCCTCCTGGGCGTCCACGGCGGCGTCGATGTCGATCTCCAGGGACTCGATCACGGGCGCGGCCGGGGCGGCCTTGCGGCGGGTCTTCTTGGCCGGGGCCGGCTTGGGGGCGTCGGCCGGCGCCTCTTGGCCTTCTTCCGTCTCTGGGCCCAACAGGGCCTCGATGTCGACCGTCTGGCCGTCCGTGTCCTTGACGGTGATTTGGCGCAAGGCCACCGCCGAAGCCTTGTTGCGCACCAGTTCGGCGTAGAAGTGAGGCAGTTCGCCGGCCTGTTCGGCCGTCTGGATGAACTGCGCCGGGTCAATGCCGTACTGCTGGGCGGTCTGGAACAAGAAGCTCAGCAACTCGCCCTGGTTGGCCTTGACGTCCAGGTCCTCCACCAGTTGGTCCACCAGGAGTTGTGTGCGCACCGCCTTGGTCGAGTCGACCAGGTATTCCGCCTTGGCAGCCTCATCATCCGCCTTGCCGTCCCGCTCCAGGCGGCGGGCCGCGTCCTTCGCCACCACGCCGCTGGGAGCCTGGAAATCCAGCGTCTCCAGCAGGTGGTCGATCAGCTTGTCCTGCGCCTGCACCACCTGGCCGCGCTGCTTGACCTGAGCGGCCACCTTCTTCAGGTCGCCCCGCAGTTCCTCGATGGTGTCAAACTCGCTGGCCAACTGCGCAAAATCGTCATCCGCCGGCGGCAGTTCGCGTTCCTTGACCGCCTGTGGCGTGACCGTCACCAAAGCGATCTCACCGGCGTGAGTGCCGCCCGCCAACGGGGCCTCGAAGGTGGTGGTTTCACCGGCACTGAGGCCCTCCAGGGCCTCATCCAGGCCTTCCAGCATGTCGCCGGAACCGATCAGGTAGGACACCCCGCTGACCGAATCGATCTCCTCATCATCGATCTGCGCCTGCAAGTCCAACGTCACATAGTCGCCCGGCTTGGCCGGCCGGTCAACCGTCTTCAGCGCCGCGAAACGCTCCCGCAGGCTGTCCAGTTGAGCGTCGACATCGGCCTCCGTCACCGCCGCCGGGTCGACCGTCACGCTGATGCCGCCCAGCTTGGGCAGCTTGATTTCTGGCCGGACCTCCACCGTGGCGGTGAACGTGAACGACGGTTCGGCCTCCTTGGGGTCCGCCGCCTTGGCCATGTCGACCTGCGCCTGTTCCATGGGCGCCAGCTTGTGTTCTTCCAGGGCCTGGCGGTACCAACCGTTAAGGCCGTCCTCGATGGCGTGTTCCAGGACCACGCCGCGGCCAATCCGCTGGTCGATGATCCGCGCCGGCACCTTGCCCTTGCGGAAGCCCGGCACGTTGATCTGGCCGGCGATCTCCTTGTAGGCCGCATCCACGGCCGGCTTCAGATCCTCCCAACTCACATCGATGGTCAGTTCGACCTTGGTTGGTTCGAGGTTCTTGACAGCGCTGATCACTTGTTATCTCCTGGCATGGTTTGAAATCGCCGTTGCGCGCCCGGCGCGCGGACACCGGCACACAGACGCCTAAGTCTACTGGTCGGGATGCCGGGATTT